>JABDRA010000175.1 GCA_013041995.1 Anderseniella sp.
GTATTGCTGGCAATGACATAACAACCGACACGTGTGAGGTTTGTCAGGACAGACATCGCAGGGGCATTGAGGACGACGGTTTTCTTGCCCGTTTTTGATGTGGGCAGAAACAAAAGGCCACGCTCAAGATCAACATTGTCCCACTTCAGATGAAGAATTTCGCGGAGCCGGCAGCCTGTTAGAAGCAGGAGCCTTAGTGCCGCAGCAGCATGTTCACCGATCACTGTGCGGCGGTCACCCTTAGGCACGTGCTTGGACTTCTTGTCAGGGCGGATATTCCACTCAACGCCAACCGTCTCTGCCTCTCGAATGGCAACACCAAGTCGTTCAAGTTCGTCTGTTGAGAGGTAACGCTCTCGACCTTCTTCCTTATATTTCTCGACCCCTCGTGCCGGGTTCATGCCTTCTGGTACAATCCCGTGTTTACCTGCATAAGAGTACATCGATCCGGCAATGACCAAAATCTTGTTGGCCTGATAAGGTGTATGCTTCCAGCTCAAATGCAAACGGGACAAGTCTGCTCGGGACACGTCCTTGGCTTTCATCTTTCCCAACTTTGGTAGGACAATTCGAGCAAGCACATCTCGATATAGATCCTGCGTTCGGCTGGTTTTTTTGCTGGCATGATTGTCGAGAAACTCATCCGCCAGTGCGGCAACTGACATGGCCTTTCGCTCGGTCGCCTTCTCCGCTTGAGGGTCCTCGCCCATCTTGGTGCGAGCGCGGAGTTTCTCGGCCACCTTGCGCGCCTGTTCTGCGGTAAAATCAGAAGTCGAGCCAATCGTGATACGTTTTTTCTGAACGCTTCTGCCACCTTCGCCCGGGCGGTACTCGAACACCCATGACTTCTTTCCGGTTGGGTAAACCCTGAGACCAAACCCAGTGATATCCGCATCGAAGACAATATACCGGGCTGCGCGCGGTTCCGCGCCATCCACTACGCGCTTGGTGATCTTGGCTTTAGACATACGATTGATCACTTTTCAATTCCATTGGGTCGCCACCGGGTCGCCACCGAGAGGGAAAGCTAGGTGCAACCACTGGCAACATGATACAAGCCAGTTGACTTTAAAACAACGGTTTAGGGAGTTTGTGTGCAACTAAGGGAAACACTGTGTAACTTGTTCCTTGGAACTTCTAAGCTGATGGTCGCAGGTTCGAATCCTGCCGGGATCACCAGTTGTTTCAGGTCCGTTCCGGACACATGGGATCTGGCGTCGGCGGTTTGGCCTATTCGGGCGTGGGCAGCTGCAGATCCGGCGTTTTCTCTATCACCTGGGTGGTGAAGCTCTCATATCCGCTGCTCTTGGAATCGTAGGTGGCTTTCGTCATCCATCCGGTTTCCCGGTTCAGCCAGTATTTGTAGTGGTTTGAGGACTTGTACTGCTGGACGGTATCAAAATCGGCCTCGACCGTGTCGTGCAGGACGCCGTCTAACATCTCCTCACCACATGTGGCATTTTTTATTGTTTTTGCGTTGGCTTCCTGGTTCTTGATGTTGTCGAGCCGGTTCTGTTCGCTGTCCATCTCTCTGACTTTCTTCCAGGATTTTCCCTCGTCCGAAGACGTGTACATATTGTTGTTGTAGGCCAGCGTAATGGGCTGGTTTGCCGGATCGGTCATCACCGTCATCCAGTGCCCGGTGGTTTTAAAAAAGAAATCGTTCTTTGAAACCTTGCCGCCCTTCGGCTCCGAAGTGATGCGGATAGTCACCGGATGCGAACCGTTGCCATGGATCAGCAGTTGAGCGAATTTCTCCTCGCAAGCTTCCGCAAGGCCGGGTTGGGTTGAGGCTAGAAATATGATAGCAGCAGCGAAAGTCAGTCTCATGGTATATGCCCCTGGTTTTTGCACTTGGTCCTATTGAATATCGCTTTCAACGTGTCACGGCAACTTTATGGGGATTACCGAAACAGCACGTGCACCGCCAGGGCAGAGACAAGGCTGAGCCCGGCGGCGACCGCCAGGGCGATCATATATCCACCTGTTGCATCAAACAGCGCGCCGGCCAGCCAGGGGCCTGCCAGTCCTGCAGTGCCCCAGGCTGTAAATATCCGGCCGTAAATACGCGCGCTGTTGGCCATGCCGTAGCGTTTGGCAATGATCGCCGGGTAGATGGAGATGATGGCACCATAGCAAAACCCGACACAGGCGAGACCTGCCAGGACCGGCAGGCCGGGAGCACTGACGGCCAGCACTGCAAGGACGCCGGACAAGACTATAGGAAGGCCTGCCAGTAACAGTCTCGGCGCCATGGCATCAGCCAGATGCCCGCCCGACAGGCTGCCTGCCAGGTTAAAACCGGCGATCAGGGCAGGGGCAATCCAGATCAGGTAGGCAAGCTGATCCGATCTGGCTATCTCGGCAGCATGGCCGATGACCATCAGGCCTGAGAATACAGCTGCGCCGAAACCGGTCCACAGCAGTGCCAATTCGCCCGGCCTGATGTTGTCGCGTGCGGTTTGCAGCTCCGGTGGGTCCAGCCGCGCGCCCGTGCCGCTGACGATAATGGATCCGAAAACCGATGCGCTGATCAAGGCGATGGTCAGGCCGAACATGGCGGTCTGGAAACCGCCATGCGACAATGCCCACTGAAACCAGACCGGCGCGATCATGGCACCGGTGGCATAACATGCAGTCACAATGCCCATGGCCATGCCTTCGCGGCCTGCATTGGCTTTTGCCGCGACCTGCAGACCGAAGCCATACCCGACGCCGTTGGCCGCCCCGAAAAGCACACTGTACCCGAACACGGTTGCGATGAAACCGGGCGCAAAAGCCGTAATCAACGTTCCGCTGGCAGCGATGAGGCCGGAAGCCAGCAGAATGGACCCTGCGGGCAGGCGATGAAAATATCTGGGACCGACGAGCACCGAGATTGTCAGTGTGATCAGCGCAAAAGAATAGATCAGGCTGACCTTGGCCCGGGATGCCGAATAGGCCGTTTCCAGCGGCACCAGAAATACCGAAAAGGCGTGTACGGAGCCCAACACCAGACACAGCAAACCTGCTGCAGCAATCACCCGCCTGCCGTTTTTACCGCTGATCCGCGGTGTCTCACTTCCGTGCATGCTCAGGTGAACTCCACAACCAGCGCCAGACCGGTCATTATGCATATCAGCCGAATTTCCGCGACCCGGCTGCGCGCGCCGAATTAATCTGGCGTTAATGTGACGCATCTGTTTTCCCGTCACCTGAAGGCATATTATCATCCGTATGCAAATCAGAGCCAAACTCGTAATGAGCATGAGTACTCTTGCGGCGGTTGTCGTCGCATGTTCGGTATCACTGCTGTGGAATACCTATAGCGCCAACTATAATCAAAAGCGCACCAGTCCGGCGTATGAGGAACCGTCGGGCTATCTGACGCGGGAGCAACGGTTCGGGGTTGCGCTTCGTGCGGTTGAGGAACATCCCGATAAGCCGGAGCCTATCGCGCATGCTGAAATGGAGACTGTGAATTGAGATTGCTGCTTATTGAGGATGATATCCGGATTGTGGAATTTCTCGGCCGTGGACTGAAGGCTGAAGGTCACACGGTTGACATCCAGACCGACGGCAAGTCCGGCTTCGATGCGGCCAGCAAGGGGGCCTGGGATGCGATCATCCTGGATGTCATGCTGCCTGCGCTTGACGGGCGTGAAGTGTGCCGGTCGCTGCGTCTGGACAACAACCGCACCCCCATTTTGATGCTGACCGCGCTGGACAGCACCGACGATATTGTCCGTGGTCTCCGGCTCGGTGCCGATGACTACATGACAAAGCCCTTTGCTCTTGATGTATTGCTGGCCCGGCTAGAAAGCCTCGACCGGCGCGCAGCCGCGGGCGAGATGAAAAAGGCCAAGGGCGTGATGCAGGTCGGGGATCTGTCGTTTGATCGTGATGCGCTGATCGTCAAGCGTGTCGGCAGGACCATTGAGTTGACCTCTCTGGAATATGCCTTGCTGGAGTTCATGATGGTTGAAGCCGGCAAGGTTTTAAGCCGTGCCAGGAT
>JABDRA010000254.1 GCA_013041995.1 Anderseniella sp.
CCCGGATGTCCTGCCGATCGGCCTTGGTGCCCGCGACAGCCTGCGCCTGGAGGCCGGCCTTTCGCTCTACGGCCATGAACTGGACGACACCGTCTCGCCGGTTGAAGCAGGGCTTTTGTGGTCGATCCAGAAGCACCGCCGTGCTGAAGGCGGGTTTCCCGGCGCTGCCCGCATCCAGCGCGAAATCGCCGACGGCGCTGCGCGAAGGATTGCCGGCATCAAGCCGGAAGGTCGCGCACCGGCAAGAGACGGCACCGTCATCATGTCGAACGGCAAGGAAGTCGGCGTGATTACATCAGGCGGGTTCGGGCCGTCGGCCGGCGGCCCTGTCGCGCTGGGTTTTGTGCCGCCGGACCTGGCCAAGGCCGGACAGTCCCTTGAACTGCTGGTGCGCGGCAAGGCCTTGCCAGCCCAGGTCATCAAACTGCCATTCGTGGCCAAGTCATTCAAACGATAAACAACATACAAAATTCAAACTGGAGGAATACCCGATGAGCGATGTGAAATATTCACAAGAACATGAGTGGATTTCCGTTGACGGCGACGTCGCAACCATCGGCATCACCCAGCACGCCGCAGAGCAGCTTGGCGACCTGGTGTTCGTCGAACTGCCGGCCATCGGCAAGACGGTTGCACCCGGCGACGAGGCGGCCGTCGTGGAAAGCGTCAAGGCCGCCAGTGAGGTTTACGCACCGCTGTCCGGTGAAGTTGTCGAGGTGAACTCGGTGCTTGAAGGCGAACCGGGCAAGGTCAATGAAGCGCCTGAAGGCGAAGGCTGGTTTTTGAAACTCAAGCTGTCATCACCGTCCGAACTTGACGGCCTGATGGATGCGGCAGCCTACAAGGCGTTCGTGGACGAACAGGAATAGTTGCCTGATATCCACCCGGTTTTCCCGACTCTAATTCGCAAAAATGGACTATCCTGATAATGGCTGAAAAACGTACCCTCCTCACCGACCTGCAGGCCGGCGCAAACTTCATCCCCCGTCATATCGGTCCGCAGGACAGCGAACTGGCCGACATGCTGAAAACTGTCGGTGCGAGTTCTCTGGACGACCTGACAGAAAAAGTGGTGCCGAAAAACATCAGGGCCGAAAAGCCGCTGGACCTTCCGGTACCGCTGTCGGAACGCAATGCATTGTCGGACCTGCGCAAGGTGGCGGGACGCAACCAGATTTTCACCTCGATGATCGGCATGGGCTATTATGGCTGCGTGACGCCGAAGGTCATCCTGCGCAACATTCTGGAAAACCCGGGCTGGTACACGGCCTATACGCCCTATCAGGCCGAAGTCAGCCAGGGCAGGCTTGAAGCGCTGTTGAACTTCCAGCAGATGGTCTGTGACTTTACCGGGCTGGAACTGGCCAGCGCATCGCTTCTCGATGAAGGTACTGCGGCGGCGGAAGCCATGGCCATGGCGCACCGGGTATCGAAGACCGGGCGCGATGTGTTCTTCGTTGATCACGACACCCATCCACAGACCGTTGCCGTGCTTGAAACCCGGGCGCGCGGGTTCGGTTTTGAGCTGGTGCTGGGCGATCCGGCAACCGATCTCGACGCCAGCAAGGTGTTTGCCGCGCTGTTGTCCTATCCCGGCTCCAGCGGCCAGGTGCGCGACTACCGCAAGGAGATCGAAAGCCTCAAGGCACAAGGCGCCATGTCGATCATGGCCACCGACCTGCTGGCTTTGTCCATGCTGACCCCGCCCGGCGAACTGGGTGCGGATGTGGCACTTGGGTCCGCCCAGCGCTTTGGCGTGCCGATGGGGTATGGCGGTCCGCATGCAGCGTTTTTCGCCACCCGCGACGAGTACAAGCGCGCCATTCCGGGCCGGGTGATCGGTGTGTCTGTTGATGCCGAAGGCCGCCCTGCCCTGCGCATGGCGCTGCAGACCCGCGAGCAGCACATCCGCCGCGAAAAAGCCAACAGCAACATCTGCACTGCACAGGTTTTGCTGGCCGTGATTGCCGGCATGTTTGCCGTTTACCAGGGACCGTCCGGCATCGCCAAAATGGCGGCGCGTGCCCACCGGTTTGCAGAAATCACGGCCCATGCGCTGAAGAAATGGGGCTATGAAGTTACCACGGATGCGTTCTTTGACACCATCACCGTGCGTGCACCGGCGCGCGCCTACGCACTGGTGGCCAAGGCCCGCGAACAGCGCATCAATCTGCGCCATGTGGATGCCGACCATATCGGCATCTCGTTTGACGAGACGACCCGCCGGTCAGAGGTCGAGAAGCTGCTCGGATGCTTCAGGACGAAAGGCCTGGCTGACTGGCCGCTGGACACGATTGATGAAGAGCTCAAGGAGTGCATTCCAACAGGGCTTGCGCGGCAGTCGGACTACCTGACCCACCCGGTGTTTTCCATGCACCGGTCGGAAACAAAGATGCTGCGCTATCTCAGGCAGTTGCAGGCCAAGGACATTGCGCTCGACCGCTCGATGATCCCGCTTGGATCGTGCACCATGAAGCTCAACGCCACCACCGAGATGATACCGGTTACCTGGCCGGCGTTTTCCAACATGCACCCGTTCGTGCCGCTGGAACAGGCTCAAGGCTACCAGCAGTTGTTTGAAGAACTTGAAAGCTGGTTGTGCGAAATCACCGGGTTCGACGCGGTATCCTTGCAGCCCAATGCCGGCAGCCAGGGCGAATATGCCGGCCTGATGACCATCCGCGCCTACCATGCATCCAATGGTCAGGCGCATCGCAACATCTGCCTGATCCCGTCATCGGCACACGGCACCAACCCGGCATCCGCCGTCATGGCGGGCCTGAAGGTCGTGGTGGTGAAATGTGACGAGGAAGGCAATGTCGACGTCGACGACCTGAAGGCAAAGGCCGACGCCAACAAGGACGAGCTTGCCGCGCTGATGATCACGTATCCGTCGACGCACGGCGTGTTTGAAGAAGCCATCAAGGATATCTGCGCCACTATTCACGACCACGGCGGCCAGGTCTATCTGGACGGGGCGAACCTCAACGCGCTGGTCGGGCTGGTGCGGCCAGCCGAAGTCGGTGCCGATGTCTGCCACATGAACCTGCACAAGACGTTCTGCATCCCCCATGGCGGTGGCGGCCCGGGTGTCGGCCCCATCGGTGTGCGCTCACACCTGGCCCGGTTCCTGCCCGGCCATGACGTGGTCTCCGGCGTCAATCCGGCCAGCCACGGCAGGCCGACCATCGGCCAGATTTCGGCTGCACCATGGGGATCAGCCTCCATCCTGCCGATCTCGTGGGCCTACATTGCCATGATGGGCACCGAAGGCCTGACCCGCGCGACCCAGGTCGCCATCCTCAACGCCAATTACATGGCCAATCGCCTGAAAGATCATTTCCCGATCGTCTATACCGGAC
>JABDRA010000260.1 GCA_013041995.1 Anderseniella sp.
ATTCCAGCCTTTCCAGTTATCCCAGTTGTCAGACTTGAAGTTGACTTTTGAGTAGGGGTTGAGGCCTGCTTTGTCGATCCAGTCTTCGGTTGACTTGTCAGGTCCGACATTCACAAATTGCGAAAACGGCACCACCGCTATTTTCAGGGTATCAGCCGTGGTGCGCGGACCGAACAGAATATTGACGAAGTCACGGGCCGCGATCTTGAGTGTAGGCAAGCGGTTCTGGTTGCCCATGGAACCGGTGTTGTCGAACACCAGTGCTACTTCAAGGCCGGTGGCATCCTTGGCTACCTGGGATGACGCTTTCACGGTTGTTTTTTCATAACCGGCTACGGCGATGAGGTAGTTTCGCACCTTTACCTCACCTTTGACCTTTAAGTGCCCATCGGCGTCAATACTCAACGTCATGCTTGGCTGTTCGCCATCTGGGCGCGCGTTGTAGTTTGATTTGAAGTAGTCATAGGCGATACGCTCCAGTTCCGCCTGCGGCCGGGTCGGCTCGCGTCCGGCTGCAAGGGCTGCGGCATCGGTGGCTGCCTGCAGGCGGGCCTGCACGGCGACTGAATTTCCGTAATCCACCGCAACGCCGGCGGCCATTACAAGCGGCAGTGATGCAACAGCAAGAACCATTGCCGCTGCGCCTGACTGGTTTGTTGCAAACTTTTTCAGGGGTAATAGAGGTGTGCGTGACTTATTCATCTACCTGTGTCTCCTTCAGGCGAATACGAGGCCGTGGAACCGGAGCATGAGTGTCGATATTTCGGATCACCGGTTCATTGGTTAATGCTTTATACTAGCAGCGTGATGGCAATAACCGGACATAAACCGCGCGGGATAACTAAGCTGAACTGAACCATGAAGTTCAAATTTTCAGTATTACAATCTAAGATTAAGTTATTGAAAAATTGAATTAAACAGGGCGAAGTTGGAAGTCTTCGCGCCTGAAGCGTTTCAGGCTTTCAGGTGTAGCTGTCATAGCCTGATGGCCCTGCGTCCAGCAGGCGGCGCAAGCGTACCAGCGCATCGCGCAAGATGGCGTGGGATGGTATTGTGGAAAACGCAATGCGGACCCTGTGCAGGCTGGTCTGGTCCTGAGAAAACTGGAACTCGTCATCGCCGTCCACCAGCAGGCCGATGTCACGCGCTGCTGACACAAACAGGCTGGCCCGCCACGGTTCCGGCAGTTTGAGCCAGATAAAAGGGCTGTTGTCATGAGAGCGATAATCATGGCCTGACAGAATTTCGCGCACCATGGTGAGCCGCTTCAGGTTTTCACGCAGAACGGCACGCGCTATTGTGTTGGCTTCCCCGGCGCGCACAATGCGCGCAGCGGTTTCAGCAAGCATGAACGGCATGCCGCCAGTCAACATCTTGTGCGCAACCGGCAGCGACCTGACATAAGCTGGCGGGCATGACACCCATGCTGACCGTATGCCTGCGGCAACCGCCTTCGACAACCCGCCGAGATGGAAGGTGATGTCCGGCGCCAGGGCTGCGATGGGCACGGGGGCTTCATCCACACACGCACCATAAATGTTGTCCTCCATGATCCACACCCCGTGCTTGCGCGCGACTGCGGCAAGACGCTCGCGAGTGGCGGCCGGCATAATGGCTGTGGTCGGGTTCTGGATGGTGGGGATCACCACAACCGCTTTTGGGTGCTGGTTGGCACACAGGTGATCGAAGGCATCGACATCGATACCACCCGCGGTCATCGGAACCGAAACGGGCCGGCGCCCGATCAGGTTTGCAGCACGCGCCAGCGAGGCATAGGTAACCGCTTCAAACGCAACCCGGTCTCCAGGCGCGGTAAGCGTGGCAATAGCTGCCATCATCCCCGCATGCACTCCCAGCGTCGGCACGATGGACGCCACATCCGGCTGCCATCCGCCAGTCGCCAGCCATGCCTGGCCGGCCTGTTGCCATTCAGGCTTCAGTGAGCGGATATAGTCGGTGGTCTTGTCGGGATAATCCGCCATGATTGCTGCGACATGCCGGGTGATGAAGCTGGATTGACCAACTTCAGGGGCGCTGGTCGAATCGAGACGCAATTTGCCGGGGGCAGGGTGGATGCCGTCCGGTACCGGTTCCGCCGTCGATTCACGGTAGCTGGAGGTGGTCGCAACGACGTCGGACAGTGGCGGCTCACTGGAACGGACATACGTGCCGCGACCAACCTCGCCTGTCACAAGTCCTCGTTGGCGTGCCAGGGCGTAAGCCCGCCCAATTGTACCTATTGTCACGCCTATGTCGAATGCCAAATTTCGCTGTGGCGGCAGTTTTTCACCTGGTTTCAGTTTTCCACGATCAATGTCATGCGCCATTGCATCAGCAATTTCGATATATATCGGCGCTCCGGTACGCTGTATCTCAGGAAACCAAGTTGTCATGGTGACAATAAATACATTGAAACAATCAGGAATGCAATGCATCTATCAATTCGGTCGTTTTGACCATGTGAATGCAATATTTGAGCCTGAAAGGAGGCTTGTTATGGGTGCAATAGATACAATTTTGAATTCGATGCGGGGGCAACACCTCAATCGGACACGTCAGGCACCTGTGAAAACGCTTCCGGTGTGGGCGATTGTGTGGCGCTGGTACTGCCGTTGCATTGAGTTCAACCGCTCGCGCCGGCAATTGCGCGACCTGACAGATCATGAGTTGGCTGATATCGGTATCAGCCGCGAACAGGCAATGACCGAAGCTGACCGTTTTCCCAGGCTGAGACTTTGACTGTCACTCCCCTGTTTGCCGGACCTGTCAGTACTTCACCCTTCTGCAGGTTCGGCTCCCTGAGGGCCATTGGCCCGGCGCTCCGGCCAGGATTTTACCTGGCCGGAGCTTTTGCTTTGGCAGACTGGACCTTGGCAACAAGCACCAAACTGGCGCAAAGGACCGCCAGAAGGCCGAGCACGAGAACAATGTTGAGGGCAACCATTCCTGTACCCAACCGGCTCACGTCCAGGATGGGATAAATAAATGCGCCTGTAGACAGGCCTGCCATCATGATGAGGCAGAGATAGGTTATTGGCCATGCCATCCATCGTGGAATGTCGGAGTAGCTCACGGCGTGCTTTTCCGGGAGCTGCCACCACCAGGTGAGATAGAGCGCCGGTGCCAGGTAATGCAACAAGACGTCCGTCACCATCATGGGCGATGTCAGGGCGATTTGTCCGCGAATTGCAGTAATGTAGACGATAGCCACCAGCGCAATTTGGGCTGCAACGGCGGTCCGCACGCCCGTCTGGCTGAAAAAGGCCGATATCCTGCCTGGTGCTGTGGCCAGTGACGACCAGTACACAGCAACAATCATCAAATTTGTGAGGATCGTCAGGAACATCAGCATGCCAAAGGCTGAACTGATCGGCCCCAGGCCCATCTGCCTGAACAGGGGCTGAAAAAAGATGTACTGAGCAACTATGGCGACAATACCCAGGACAAAACCTGATCTTGCCAGTCTGCGCGCCAATTCAGAATGTGATGAGCCGGACATGCAAGCCATTGCGCACCTTCAGTGTGGTGTTTTTCAGGCCGCAGCCAGGCCTTCAAACAGTGGCATGCAGTCGACCTTGCCATGCAAAGGTTCGATCATGTTTTCCGGATGGGGCATCATGCCGATCACATTGCCGGATGCATTGACAATGCCGGCAATGTCGTTGAGGGCACCGTTGGGATTGGTGCCTTCGGCGTACCGAAACACGACGTGGCCGTCGCCTTCCAGCTGCTTCAGTGTGTCCGCATCGGCAAAGTAGTTGCCGTCATGGTGTGCGACAGGGCAGGAGACCACATCGCCTTTCTTCATGGTGCGGGAAAAGAAAGTCGTATCGTTTTCGACGCTCAGCCGAACCTGCCGGCAGACGAACTTGAGCCCGGCATTGCGCATCAGGGCACCGGACAGAAGCCCTGCTTCGGTGAGGATCTGAAACCCGTTGCACACGCCCAGCACCTGGCCGCCACGGCCTGCATGATCAATAATTGCCTTCATTATCGGAGAGCGCCCGGCGATTGCCCCGCAGCGCAGATAGTCGCCATAGGAGAACCCGCCGGGTACTGCAACCAGATCGGTGCCGGCAGGCAGGCTGGTTTCTGTGTGCCAGATCCTGGTTACACTGGCGCCTGCGCCATTTTCCAGCGCCCGGGCCATGTCGTTTTCGCGGTTGATACCTGGAAATACAATGAGAGCCGCTTTCATTGCGTTACGTCCTTTTGTTTCACCTGAATGGATGCAAGATAACGGGAAAATTCGTTGATCTGGTCGTCAGTCAGGTCGCGGGAACTGCGCGCGACACCGGCAATCAAAAGGCCTTGTGTCACAAACGACGCGGAATAAAAGAACATCGTCTTAAGTGAACTTTCCGCGACCATCGAACATACCGGAACCATGTTGATTTGCGGTTTGCGCCCGGGCGACAGGCGAAGTCCGCTTTTCTTCATGGACTGGGAAAGCCCGCGCAGAAGGCTGCATGGGTTCGGGATTTTCGTGCCTGTCACTCCAGGTGCGATCTTGACTTGTATCAGACCACTGTCGCCATCCGGCTGAATGTTGAACTTCTGATCAAGAGAGATCTGACCCTCCGAGGCCAATTGCCAGCTGGCAAACGGTTCAGCGACAACATCGTAGGATTTCCCGCCGATATTCATCGTCAATTCAAGTTTGCGGGTATCAACCGCACCTGCAGGCAACCACCATAAAGTGGTTGCCAAAAGTGCCGGCAGAAGGCTTTTTACGAAGTTCACTCGACCTCCACCCGGTAATTTTCGATCACCGTATTGGACAACAGTTTTTCGCACATGGCTTCAACTCTGGCATGGGCCTCATCGGCATTTGCGGCTGCAACATCCAGTTCGATGAATTTTCCCTGGCGTACATTGTCCACGCCGGAAAAACCGAGACTGGTCAACGCCCCCTCAATTGCCTTGCCTTGCGGGTCAAGTACGCCGTTTTTGAGTGTGATGATAACCTTGGCTT
>JABDRA010000274.1 GCA_013041995.1 Anderseniella sp.
CCCGGACGTGCGGCGTCTTTACCTTGGTGAAGGTTTCAGCCTTTAATATCCCGCAAACACGTGCCGTGAACGACTGAACTGACGAAAACGTCGCTCAGGCACGAGATCAGCCCGGTTTTGGTGTTACAGCCGAAAATCGTGTACCTGATCGTTCTTGATGTGTTGGAGCAGTTTAGGAGGTCCTGATGGATCCTCGTATTGCTCCGGTTTGTAGTGCGGGAGTAGGCCAGCGATGGCGTTGAGTCAAAAATTGCAAATGCGCCAGGGGCAATCCCTGGTCATGACGCCGCAACTGCAGCAAGCCATCAAACTGTTGCAGATGTCGAATTTTGAGCTGCAGGCATATGTGGAAAGCGAACTGGAATCGAACCCGTTGCTGGAGCGCGACGAGCGCGACGAAGCAGGCCGGGACATCGTGTCTGACAGCGACGGCGAGACCGCTCGCGACGAAGCCGTCACCGGCGCAGAGCTGAAAGATACCGCAGAACAGATTGCATCAGGCGAAAACACACCGGAAAACCTCGATCAGTTCGATACTGGTCTTGAAAATGTCTACGCCGATGAAGCCACCGCCGACAAGATCAACCGTGAAGCCGCAGACCCCATGGGGATGCAGGATTCCGGCTGGCAGTTGTCCAGTACGGGCAACACCGCCGGCGGCAATGGACGCGGTGGCGGCGGCTATGACGGCGAAATGGCCTTCGATGCGACGCTGGCCAGCGAAAGCACACTTGCCGACCATTTGACGGAACAACTGCATCTGACGGTGGCTGATCCGGCCATGCGCATGATCGGGGCACACCTGATCGGTCTGGTGAATGAAGCCGGTTATCTGACGGGCGATGTAGAATCAGTCGCCGACACATTGGGCGCGAAACCTGATCTCGTCGAGAAAACGCTTGCCATCGTGCAGACGTTCGACCCGCCCGGCATTCTGGCCCGCGACCTCAAGGAATGCCTGTCCATTCAGCTCCAGGAACGCGACCGGTTTGACCCGGCCATGCAGGTTTTCATCGAAAACCTCGACCTTTTGGCAAAACATGACTTCGCCCGGCTCAAGTCCATGTGCAAGGTGGACATGGACGATTTGCGGGACATGGCCGACGAGGTCCGGTCGCTGAACCCGAAACCCGGCAATGTTTTCGGATCGGTCATCGTGCAACCGGTTGTCCCTGACGTCATTGTGCGCCCGGCACCTGATGGCAGCTGGGCTGTTGAGCTGAACACCGAAACGCTGCCGAGAGTGCTGGTCAACAACCAGTATTTTGCGCAGGTGAGTCGGGGAACGACGCGTGATACGGACAAGCTTTACCTGTCGGACTGCATGTCCAATGCAACCTGGCTGGTCAAGAGCCTGGACCAGCGCGCGCGCACAATTCTGGCTGTTGCACGCGAAATCGTGCGTCAGCAGGACGCCTTCCTGATGTACGGTGTGGAGCATTTGCGTCCGCTCAATCTGAAAACGGTCGCCGATGCCATTTCCATGCACGAATCCACGATCAGCCGGGTCACGTCGAACAAATATTTCGAAACCCCGCGCGGCGTATTTGAACTGAAGTATTTTTTCACCACGGCGATTTCTTCTTCGGCCGGCGGCGATGATCATTCCGCAGAATCGGTACGGCATAGAATCCGCTCAATGATCGACGAGGAAACCGCTGCAAAAATCCTGTCGGACGATCAGATTGTCGATCTGCTGTGCGCCGAAGGTATCGAAATAGCCCGGCGCACGGTGGCGAAATACCGCGAAGCCATGCATATTCCGTCTTCGATCATGCGGCGGCGGCAGAAACGCATGCTTGAAGCCGGTTAATTCAGGTTTATGATTTTTGGTTGATTCAACCAAAAATCATCCTGATCTAGCCGCCAAAAATCAGGCGGCAAAACTTTCCCACATTCTTTTCATAGGCTGATTGACAAGCTGGTCGGGTGGCAATACGTTCCGCGCGCCTTGATCGGAGAACACAGTTGTAAAAACAGCGAAACGGACAAAGAATCCGAATTGCGCTTAAACAGGTCCGATCGAAACAGTCAATATTGAAAATGTAATCGTCTTTCGACAGACTTGCTCTGCGAAGAAGGGGTAATCCTAAATCATGCAGATTCAGATAACCGGCAAAAACCTCGATATTGGTGACGCATTGCGCGAGCATGTCGAAGGACGCATCCACAATGATGTTGCAAAATATTTTGACGGTATCGTTCGCTGTCTGGTGGTGGTGGAAAAACAGCGCTCCGGCTTTGATTGCGAGATTACCCTGCACCTGACCACCGGCCTTGC
Organism: Anderseniella sp.; assembly: GCA_013041995.1. Lineage (GTDB taxonomy): Bacteria > Pseudomonadota > Alphaproteobacteria > Rhizobiales > Aestuariivirgaceae > Anderseniella. The sequence continues at coordinate 2,282 of JABDRA010000274.1, forward strand.
GCTTAATGCGAACGGCAGTGGCGGCGATGCGCACTCAGCGGCAGATACTGCCGTCGGCCATCTGGAAAAACGGCTGCGGCGCTACAAGAGGCGCCTGAAAGATCATCACCTGGCCCGCAAGGAACCTGTGAACGCGGTCTCTGCAACCTCTTACGTCCTGCAGGCAGATGCTGAAGGCGCAACAGAAGAACCGGTTGATCTCAACCCGGTGATTATTGCAGAATCAACAGCCAGTATTGATGAGCTGTCGGTTGGGGAGGCCGTGATGAAGCTTGATTTCACGAATGAACAGTTTGTGCTCTTCCGCAATGGCCGCAATGGCAGCTTAAATGTAGTCTACAAGCGCAAAGACGGAAATGTCGGATGGCTGGACCCTGGCGGGAACTGACAAGCCGACCTGCTGAATGCCTTTAACCTTCCGGACCTTCGCCGGACCGGATATAGATACACCAAGTGCATGGAGAATCAGTCAGTCATGCAATTGTCGACCATAATTTCCAGTAATGCCGTATTGCCTAACCTGAAGGCGTCCAGCAAACGCCAGTTGCTCCAGGAACTGGCGCAGGAGGGCGCACGGCTTTCCGGTCTCGATACGCAAGTCATTTTCGAGACCTTGTTGAGACGCGAAAAACTCGGCTCAACCGGCCTTGGACAGGGCATTGCCATCCCGCATGGAAAATTCCAGGCACTGGATAAAGTTCACGGCCTGTTTGCCCGGCTGGCGTCACCGGTCAAGTTCGATTCCGTGGACGACAATCCTGTTGATCTGGTGTTCCTGCTGCTGGCTCCGGAAAGCGCCGGCGCAGACCATCTGAAGGCACTGGCGCGCATTTCACGCCTGCTGCGCGATTCTACCGTTGTGGAAAAACTGCGCGGTACAGACAAGGCGGAAGGGCTCTATGCCATTTTGACCGAACCCGCCGCAACAGCCCCTCATGCTGCGTAATCTTTTCTAGTTGGGATTGATAGCAGCCAGGTCATGCTCGAAAGCATTTGCGATTGCCGCTTCGCGGCTGTCAGACACCGACACCGGCGTGCCGTCGGCAAGATACAGACAATACAGCGGCGTAGCCGGGTCAGCGTCGATTTTCTGGCCGATCAGCTGCTCCACTTCCTGTGCGGGCAATTCACGTACATACGCCACCTCACCCATTCCCATATTCGCGAGTGTTATTTCGCTTTCAGGTATTTGAGGCAATCGTTTTGTCTTTTGATCCGTCATGGTCTGGTTTCCTTCAATAATTGCGTCATCAGGCAGAAATCACGATTGCTGTATTTCGATCTTGCGAACCATCCGCTGCGGTTCCGGGCGCTCCAGATC
>JABDRA010000277.1 GCA_013041995.1 Anderseniella sp.
ATCACACGCTCACGCAACTCAATCGGATGTGCTTTGCCCATCACAATTCTCCTTCCAGAAGGAAAGAGAATCAGAACTCAAGTGATTTGGGAATCTTGAATCACAAAAACCGCAACACGCTTTAGACTTCAGACTTGGCTAGAAAGAACAGCGAATGCCCGCAACAACGGCGTTTGATTCACAATCTGTGGAAGACGACAAGCCCGTGGGCGGCACATACGCCTCGCACAGGCTCGCGGGCAACATCGTCTATCAGGCGGTCAAACTGTCCAACCGGGCATGCTGCAACCACGGAGGTGCAACAAGAAGCCGGGTTGCTTCTTCGACCGGGACAGGTTTGCTGAAATAATAACCCTGAAGGCAGTCACATCCCAGGCTGCCGAGAAGGTCTGCCTGCTCCATCGTCTCGACGCCCTCTGCGATGACCTTTTTCTCCAGGCTGTTGGAAAATTCGGTTAGCGCTTTGACAATGCCAAATGACGGTCTGTCATCCGGCAACCCCATGACGAACTCCCGGTCTACCTTGAGCACGTCATAGTTTTCAGTCCTCAAATGCGACAGGCTGGCAAAGCCGGTTCCAAAATCGTCAAGCGACAGTGACACACCCATTTCGTCCAGTTCGCTGAGTGTCTTCCTCAACTGAGGGTTGCGCCCGGACAGCAGCACGTTCTCGGTGATTTCTATTGTGAGAGCTTTTGGTGAGACACCGCTTTTGCTCAGCAGGTCGTTGACAAAAACACCAAAATTGGGCCTTGAAAGCTGCGAAGTTGATACATTGACCGAAATGTAGTCAACCGAAATTCCCTGGCGCGACCACTCTGCAAGTGTTGAAATTGACTGGTGAACTATTGCATCGCCAATCTCGATTGACAGCACCGGATCTTCCAGGGCCGGCCAGAACATTGCCGGCGGCAAAATCACGTCGTCTGCCTTTTTCCATCTCGCCAGGGCTTCAAACCCAACCAGCCGTCGATCTGTCGAGCGAACGATTGGCTGAAGGAAACCGGTAAACTCGCCACGATTGACTGCCCGGCCGACTTCTTCAAGAAGTGTTTGCGCGTCCAGCCGCTTCTGCCGCAACTCAGGCGAAAACACCTGCACGGCGCAGCGTTCCTTGCTCTTTGCCTGCATCAACGCAGCGTCTGCAAAATCATACAATGTGGTCAGGTTGTGTGAGTGATCGGGATACAAAGCAGCCCCAACGCTGCCGGAGACCAATAGTTCGGTACCGTTGATTTCAAAGGGGGCCGAGAACAGATCGCTGACTTCCATCAACATGGCCTTGGGATCACCATCTACCGGCACAATGGCGGCGAACTCATCACCGGCCAACCTGTACACATCACCATTTGTCCCGATTGTACCGGCAAGACGGTGGCCGATTTCTATCAGCAGCGCGTCACCGGACGTATGACCCAGCCTGTCATTGATGTTCTTGAAGTCGTCCACATCAATCGCGATAACCGCATACCGGTCATTTTCGAAGTCCAGTGTTGATGTGTAGTTATCAAGCGCCTCGTAAAAACTGCGCCTGTTGTTCAGGTTGGTCAGATCATCCGTGTAGGCCATCGCAACAAGCTTGTTCTTGAGGGTGTGCTGTTCGGTGACATCTTCAAATGTCCCGAATACCTGCTTGTTTCCGTTCCCGTCTGTTGCAATTTCTCCCAACGAGCGCACCCAGCGCTTGACACCATCGGCTCTGATTATTTCTGCGTTAAAGTCAAACGGTTCTTCGGTAAGAACTGCTTTTTTCAGGCAATTCGAAACGGTCTCCCGCCATGCAGGTGAGTAAAACTCGATGGCTGTTTCAATCTTTGGCTGATATCCAGGTTCAACTCCATGAATTTTCCTGGTCGCTTCCGACCAGACAATCTCTGATGTATTGGGAGTGAATTGCCAGGTTCCTATACTGGTTATGCGCGATATCTGATCAAACAACCTGTTTTGACGATGCAGAATCGATGCCTGCTTTTCCAGTTTCTCCGCTTGCCTTTTTTTGTCGGCCAGGGCTTGCCACCTCTGCCGGTTGGCCCGTTCCTTTAATAAAAGGCTTACGGCCAGGTCGGCGAAATCCGCAAGGGCTTCGACATTGGTACTGTCACCAGACAGCGGCGCATCATTGACCAGCAGCAATGCACCAACTATGTGACCAGGCCGCAGTTTCAGCGGAGCGCCGGCAAAGCCGACCACCGCGCCGCTGGCGATCTGCGGATAGTTTTTAAGGTGCGGCTTGTTGGAAGCATCATGGACAAGCAAAGGCTTGCCTGCATCCACAATCAGGTTTGAAAGCGACTCCCGGCGAGCTACCCGCATCATCTCATATCCGAAAGATGCTTTGCCCCAGGCCGCAGTGTCATCGACAATCGCGACCACGCAGCCTGACACCCGCATTGTCCTGGCAACCAACCGGCACAAATCGGCAAGAGCAGGATCAGCACCGGGTTCGACCACCTGAAGACTGTCGACAACCTTGCGGTCGAGTGTTCCTGAAGCTGAGATCGTCACCATCTGTTTTGCATCCCGATTGTTTGTCGGAGCCAATGCTCCTACAATCACAATGGTCAACGGCAATTAAAATAACGTGAAAACATAAACTTGAGGAATTTGGAGTATACTAAAAATAAACCCTGATTTTGATTACCAACCAGATGAATTTGCCTGGATCAGGATGGCTTTCGATTAAATCAGACAAAACTGCATAAATCTGATCAGTCCTGACGTTCAAGAGCAACTTGATAAGTTCAATCGAACCCATAAGGCTCCCTGGTCAGGCCTCGATTGTGCTTGTTTCAACTCTATTGCGGCCCAGGCTTTTTGCCTTGTAGAGGGATTGATCGGCTCGCTTGATCACCGAAGTGATCGTATCAGCGATATTTTCATAGTCCGCTGTCCCGATGCTGACAGAAACATTGATTGCCCTACCGTCATAACTCAGTTTTTGCTGCTCGGTGATCTGGCGCAATCTCTCGGCAACAACCAACACATCGCTGCCCTTGGTTTCAGGCAGAAGCACGCAGAACTCCTCCCCGCCAAGCCGCCCGATCAGGTCGCGACCGCGAAGCTGGTTCTGCCAGCTTTTGCAGGTTGCATTCAGAACATGGTCTCCGGCGGCGTGGCCATGGCAATCATTGATCATCTTGAAATTATCCAGATCCAGCATCAACAGGGACACATTCCTGAAGTGGCGCTGTGAATGCGCCAGTTCAGCCTCGGCAAGTTCAAGAAACCGGTGCCTGTTGAGTGCTCCGGTCAGGGAATCCGTCCATGCAAGACGGCTTAATTCGCGCTCCTGGCGCTTTAACTCCGTGATATCTATCCTGAAGCCGACCAGGCCGCCTGTGTTTGTGCGGCGCTCCTGAATTCTCAGCCACCGGTCACCCGGCAATTGCTGCTCAATCGGTTTCCCCGGGAATTGATGTTCGTGGATTCTTTGAGCAATCCATTCTTCTTTTTTGCCGACCGCGTCCGGATACTGCCCTGCATAAACACCTTGCCGGATCAGGTCGCCGAATTTGATGCCCGGCACACGCAGGTCTCCACTTTCCTTGTAAATTTCCCGATACCTGCGATTGCAATGCACGAGTCTGTCATTCTTGTCATAAAGCACAAAGCCGTCAGGCAAGGCTTCCATGGCATCCTTCAACTCCACCTCGGCAACCTGATGACGCACTGCGGCGCGATGCAAACCTGCCATTCCGGAAACGTTGGTGGCAATGTCTTTCAAGGTAGTCCGGTCTGATACAGTAAAGCGCCGGCGCTTCGTATCAAGAGCAGCAATCACACCAAGCGTGTCGCCATGTTCATTCACAACCGGCACTGCCAACACTGCGCGCACCGCCTTCAAACCGGCAGCAATTTTCTGCAAGCTGACCCGCTTTGCGTTCTTGATATCCCCAATTTGCAGGATACCGGCGCGATTCACCTCCGGGACGATCAGTTCGGCGCATGCCGTGACATCGCGTTTGCTCATTCCAGCGAACGACCGGAGATCGTCGTCCTCACCGACCGACACGGACACAAAAACCCGCGGCACATTCAGCGCAACACACGCGACCCTGGAAATCGCACTTATGGCTGGATAGGCGTCCGGAACCCCACAACCAGCTTTGTCAAAGACTGTCTTGTCGCCAGAATTTGCCGTCATACCCAGTTTCTTGCAGACCTCAGTTCGAGAAATAACAGATTGCAGCATCATGCAGTCCAAGTCCTGCTGCAATCCTAAGCGGAACATTTGCATTTGTATCTTTTTGAAAAAATCACTCACCCCGATCTGGATACGAACTGCTGTTCCGTCTTGCTATTGCCGCAGATAACAGCTCCAGCAACTTCTGCCCGCGATGCGGGTTAACCGCCTATACCCAGCCGATTTTACCCAGCAATGAAGTCCGGAACACCGGATCATTGAGCCGCAAATCGCCCGCCTTTCCACACGCATGAATGATCGCTTTCAACTGATCAAACGCCTTGCGTGTCACATTGAGGTGATGGTTAACAACAACGCCTGTCACGACCTGCCGGGATGTTTTTGACATTATGCGTGTCTTGGCTGAATTCGGCTGGAAGCCTTCATCCTCGATAATCTGGGGAACGGCACGCAGCAATATTCCCGCAACATGACTATCGCCGGAAAAACTCAGATCGTCCGCATATCGACTGTAGTTGGCATCCACACTTTTGGCGAGAGCCGACAGGCGCTTGTCAAGTGTAAATACGGCCAGGTTGGCAAGGCCGGGAGATGCCGGTGATCCCTGAGGCAAATGCGGTTTTCGATAGGTGTCCCTGTCAGGCCCGCTCATGTGCTCAACCACGCGCGACGGTGTGACTGACGTGCAAAGTGCTGCCAAACAGCTCGCAACCTGGTGCGGGTATCCAAGGCATCGGAACAACCCGAATATGCGCCCTGCCCCGATCGACGGAAAGAAGTCTTTCAAGTCGAAGCATATCACAACCTGTTCGCCCGCGTGCCGGTTTGCGGCATCAAGGCAATTGCGCCCTTTTGCAAAGCCGAATGCATCAGGGTGGGCCGGTACCTTGTCCAGAATTCCGTGCAGTATCTGTCGTTGAACGGTTTTCAGGGTGGCCTTGGGAGCCTCGATAACCCGCATGCCGCCGGACTTCTTGCGGTGCAGGACGTAGTGATAGTGGTTCACTTGTGTGTCGCCATGATTTTCATATCGCGAGTGCAGATCTGCAAGGTAGTCAAGACGCTCAATCGGCAGGAGCAACCAGTCTGAAAGCGCATCCAGCGTTGCAAGTTGGGGAATATCCAGTGCTGCGAATACCGCGACAGGAGACATCACAGGTGATGATAAATCCGGATCGGGCCAAATGTTGCGCCGGCTGCAAAAGCGGAAAACCCTCTCGAACTGCTCACTCT
>JABDRA010000278.1 GCA_013041995.1 Anderseniella sp.
AACCAAGCCACGCTCGCACCCAGCTGACCCCATAAAGTGCCATCTGAGCACGTAGAGAACGCAGGCACCCAGAAGGCAAATTCCGCTCAGGACAGAGCAGTCAGACCTTGACCTATTAGAGAACAGAGCAGTCAGACCTTGACCTATTAGAGAACATCATCCGACTGTTTTCTTTCGAACAGAATTGCATAAGATTTATGGGTCCTGACCCTAGCTGCAGAGTAGGAAACGTCATATGCCGATAATCCGGGTTGAAATGTTCAAGGGCCGGTCGCGTGAGCAGAAGCGTGAACTTGTCCAGGCGCTCACCGACGCCATGGTCAAAACCACCGGGGCCAATCCGGAAGCCGTCTGGGTTGTGCTGTCCGATGTGGAAAAAGAAGACTGGGGCTTTGGCGGCGAACTCGGCGTTGACAAGTATCCAGGGTGAACAATGACCACTGCAATCGACTGCAAGTATACAGTTGAGGGCGCCGGCCCCCCGTTGATCCTGATCCACGGCATTGGCGCCGCGCGCGATGCGTGGCGCTTCATGGTGCCGGCCTTGCGTGAGCATTTCACAGTCGTCAGCTACGACCTGCGCGGCCACGGCACATCCCCCCTGCCTGACGGAGAGTTTGGACTGAATGAACTGGTCACCGATCTGGAACGCTTGCGCCAGCGAACCGGTATTGAAAAGGCCCACTTCGCCGGACACTCGCTGGGCGGTCAGATCGGCCCTGCCTATGCACGGGCCTACCCGGACCGGGTCATCTCGCTGGGCATTCTGTCCACCGCCGCCTTCCGGACCGAAGACGACAGTGCGAAGGTCTGGGGCGTGGTCAAGGCGATGCAGGAAAAGGGTATTGCCCAGGTGCTTGAAACACTGACGGCCCGCTGGTTCACCGATGAATTCATTGCCAGGCATCCCGATCTTGTCGAGCGCCGGTTGAAACAGGTCATCGATACCAGTCCGGACATTTTCATGAACGTATTCCGCATCTATGCCGGAACAGAAATGGCACCCTGGCTGCAAGAGGTGACAGCACCGTCCCTGGTGCTGACCGGTGAGAATGACGGCGGCTGCAACCCGCGTCTGAACCGGTTGATCGATGCAGCACTTCCCAATTCAGAACTGGTCATCCTGCCACACTACAAGCACTCGATCCTGATTGAGGCCGCAGACGAAGTGTCCGCCCACCTGATCCGTTTCATGCTCTGAACCAAAACCAAATCCCGTTTGCAATCCATCCGGAGATAGTTTTGACTGGCACGATCATCCTGCAATCAGAAACAACATCAGGTTGCAGAATGGATGATCAAGTTCGACGCAAGGGAGAATTACATGTTGAAAAAATCACTCAAACTGGGGATTGCCGCCGGGGTCGCACTGGCAACCGCCGCAACTGCAGCCGCCGCTGCGCAATGCAGCAATGACACCTGGAAGAAGGTCATGTCCGCCGGCAAGCTGGTAGTGGGCGTCAAGGCCGACTACAAGCCATGGGGTTTCCGTGACCCGTCCGGCAAGCTGATCGGCATGGAAGCCGACATGGCCCAGGATGTTGCCGACGCCATGGGTGTCGAGCTTGAAATGGTGCCGGTCCAGTCGTCCAACCGCATGCAGTTTCTTGAGCAGGGCAAGATCGACCTGATGATTGCCACCATGTCGGACCGCGAAGACCGCCGCAAGATTGTCGGAATTGTCGGGCCAAACTATTACACCTCCGGCACCAATGTGATGTCGCCGAAAGCTGTCGGCATCAAGAAATGGGAAGACCTGAAAGACAAGCCCGTATGCGGCAAGCAAGGCGCGTTCTACAACAAGATCGTCACCGAGCGTTATGGCGCCAAGGTCGTCGCGTTTACCGGCAATGCCGAAGCCAAGCAGGCCCTGCGTGACAAGAAGTGCATTGCCTGGGTCTATGACGATAGCTCGATCGTGTCCGACCTGTCGTCAGGTGAGTACGACGACTTCGAAATGCCGCTGAGCTCTGAAGACGACAATCCATGGGGCCTGGCCGTGCCACTGGGTGAAAAGAACTGCGTGTTCGGCAACTTCATGTCCGGCATGCAGTACAACTGGCTGTCGTCCGGCCGGCTGATCGAGCTGGAAAAGAAATGGGGCATCCAGCCTACCAAGTTCCTTGCCGACAAGAAGGAACAGTTCAAGGACTGGCTCGCCAAGTAGCTCTTATACCGCATTCCCCGGGAGCATTCATCGCAATGCTCCCGGTATTCCAATTGAATGAGGGGTTAAAGGGGCAATGCTGGAAGCTTTCCAGGAGTTCTTTCGCGAATTGGCGCAGATCAATCCGAAATGGAATTTCATTTACCTGTATGATCCGGTGCAGACCGAACGTGTGCTGAGCGGCTTGTGGATGACCATCAAGCTGTCGGTTATCTGCGTCGCACTGTCGGTGGTGATCGGTGTCGTCGGGGCCTGGCTGCAGGGCTCCCCGATCAGGTGGCTGCGCATGCTGGTGCAGGGCTACATCCAGTTCTTCCGCAACACGCCGCCCCTGGTGCAGTTGCTGTTTTTCTATTTCGCGCTTGGACAATTCACACCCACCTATGCGCCGGACGGCTGGGTTGAAGTGCCGGTCATCTCCAATGTCGGCTGGGCCATCTTGTCGCTGTCGTTTTTCGCCGGCGCCTTCAATGTCGAGATTTTCCGCTCCGGCATCGAGGCGGTGCCGGACTCAACCAAGGAAGCAGCCGACGCACTGGGCATGAACCGGCTGCAGATCTACCGGTACGTCGTGCTGCCGCTGGCTTTCCGGGTCTCGCTGCCGTCCTTGAACAACAACCTCGTCAACCTGGTGAAAACCACCACTCAGGCCATCGTGATCGCCGTACCGGAACTGCTGTATCAACTGGTCAGCATCTACAATGACTATTCCACCGCACAGAATGCCTGCATGGTGCTGATGTTCATCGTTTACATCGTGCTTGTGGGCATTCTGGTCATGGGCATGAACAAGTGGGAACGCGGCATGCGCATCCCCGGCTACGGGCACAACTGAACATGGTCATGCTC
>JABDRA010000284.1 GCA_013041995.1 Anderseniella sp.
AGTTCCAGTTGGGTACTTGGCCTTAGGGTGGCGGCGAACAAGAGGAAGACCCAGATGCTGGACGAAGCCCGCGCGCGTACCGAAACACTGCAGGCCCGCATGGCCGAAGCGGGCATCGAATATGCGCTTTTCACTGATGAAAGCTCCATCGCCTATCTCGCCGGGTTCTGGGGCTATCTGGGGATCGAGTTCGGGCGGCCGACGATGCTGCTGGTGCGGGCGCAGGACGCGCCCATCGTGATCACCCCGCTGATGGAAAGCGAGATGGTGGGCGCGATGACCTGGGTGGACGATGTGCGCACTTGGGAAGACGCAGGCGACAATCGCTGGGAGGCGGTGCTGGCCCGCACGCTGGGCAGCTCCCACAAGGCAATCGGCATTGAGCGCAATGGCCTGCCGATCATCGTGCGCAACTGGATCGATGACCAGCTCGCCGGCGTGGAGCTGCGCGACATCACACCCCTTGTCGGTGCCATGCGCATGATCAAGTCGCCGCTTGAAATCGAGGTGATGAAACAGGCCGGCCAGATTGCCGGGGCCATGATGGGCGCCGCCGAAGGCGCGCTGGCCGAAAACGCCCCGGAATATGAAGCAGCACTTGCGGTGATCAATGCAGGCACCCGCAAGGCGGCAGGGTTTCTCACCGCAAAGGGTTGGGAACAGTTCGTTTCGCCGATGATCCACAATTTGCAGGTCATGCAGTCAGGCCGGGATACATCCATGGTGCATCGCCGCGCCAGCGTGAAACTGCTGGAGCGTGGTGACCCGGTGTATTTCTGCTTCTGCAACATGGCCCAGTTCAAGCAGTACAAGCTGGGTTTTGACCGCATGTTCCACATTCTTGAAGTGTCAGACGAGGCCGCGAGAATTCAACAGGCGGCGATTGATGCGCAGCAGGCCGCCATTGCCGCCATCCGGCCCGGGGTCACGGCTGAGTCCATTGCCCAGGCCGCTGACGAGGTCTATGGTGAGCGCGGGTATGCCACCGGTTACCGCACCGGCCGCTCCATCGGCATGGCTTATCTTGAAAGCCCGGAACTCAAACACGGCGACAAGACGGTTCTTGAAGCCGGCATGACATTTGCCGTCGACGGCGGCATCAGCGTCGATGGTGAACTTGGCGGGCGTATCGGCGACTCTATCGTGGTTACCGAAACCGGTTGCGAGTACCTGACCGAGTATCCGCGGCAATTGCTGGTGGTGAACCGGTGAGCGTGCTCAGGGCCGGTATTTTCCAGAGCAATGGCTCTGGGTTGAAACCGGCTGAGCGACTTGCCGCTCTGGCAGAATCCATCGCAGACCAGCAACTGGACCTGATTGTATGTCCGGAACTGTTCATGTCCGGTTATAATGTCGGCAATGATCTGCATGAACTTGCAGAACAGGCAGGCGGACCGTTTGCACAAAGTGTTGCAGACCTTGCCCGCCAAACCGGCACCGCCATCTGCTACGGCTATCCCGAACGTGACGGTGAGACCGTCTATAATTCGGCGCTGGTTGTGTCGGCAACCGGTGCAGTGCTTGCCAATCATCGCAAGCTCGCGATTCCACCGGGATTTGAGCAAAGTGTTTTCACACCGGGCAATCAACTCACCGGTTTCGAGCTTGAAGGCATGAAGTGTGCGCTGGTGATCTGTTATGATGCGGAGTTTCCCGAAACCGTCCGTGCCGCCTGCATGGCAGGTGCGGAGATCGTCATCATCCCGACTGCACTCGGCGCCCAGTGGGACCAGGTGGCCCACCGCGTTGTCCCGGCCCGCGCATTCGAAAACGGCTGCTATGCACTTTATGCCAATCATGCCGGCAGCGAGGGCGACATCACCTATGCCGGCGCCAGTTGCATTATTGGCCCCGACGGGCGCGATCTGGCGCGCGCCGACGAGGAGCCACAGCTGGTTACGGCAACGCTGGAGGCTGCGCGGGTGGCCGCTGCCCGACGTCGGTTACCCTATTTGACTGATCTGGTGGCATTGCGACCGAAACTTGCCTAAAATTTCGCCATACCGTGCAAAAACACCTGAAATCCGGCGTGGACAGTTGCCACATTCAACTTGCGTGCTAACCTGCGCGCCATATCCTGTTGCAGGTACAGGGACGCTTTCCGGGAGAATCCTATGAGTAAATTCAACAGACGCGATTTTGTAAAACTGACCGGCGCTTCGGCTGCCACGCTGGCTTTGCTTGATGCCGCCGCGGTTGCCGAAGAGCCACTGAAGATAGGCTTTGTCTATGTCGGCCCGGTCGGCGACCATGGCTGGACCTATGCCCATGATCAGGGCCGCCTGATGATCGAAAAGGAATTCGGCGACAAGGTGAAGACATCGTTTGTTGAAAGCGTCAAGGAAGGCCCCGACGCAGAGCGTGTCATCCGTCAGCTCGCCCAGGACGGCAACAAACTGATCTTCACCACCTCGTTCGGCTACATGGATCCGACACTGAAGGTCGCCAAGCAGTTCCCGGATGTGAAGTTTGAACACGCCACCGGTTTCAAGCAGTCTGCCAATATGTCGATCTACAATGCGCGCTTCTATGAAGGCCGCGCTGTCATCGGCACCATTGCGGGCCACATGTCGAAGACCGCAACCGCCGGATACATCGCCTCGTTCCCGATCCCCGAGGTCGTCATGGGCATTAATGCCTTCACACTTGCCGCCCAGAAGGTGAACCCGGACTTCAAGACCAAGGTGTTGTGGGTATCAAGCTGGTATGACCCGCCGAAAGAATCCGACGCTGCCAAGGCCCTGATGGACCAGGGTTGTGACATCATCACCCAGCATACCGATTCACCGGCGGCCCTGCAGGCGGCGGAACAGCGCGGCATTTATGCGTTTGGACAGGCGTCGGACATGTCGAAGTTCGCGCCGAAGGCACATCTGACCTCCATCCTTGACAATTGGGGACCGTATTACATCAAGCGCGCCAAGGACGTCATGGACGGTACCTGGGCATCGTCGTCGTTCTGGGGCGGTTTCAAGGAAGGCGAAGTTGCGCTGTCTCCATACAACGAGGTGATACCGGCCAATGTGGTTGAAGCTGCCGAAGCGGTGCGCAAGGGCATCATTGCCGGCACGCTGCACCCGTTCACCGGCCCGATCAAGGATCAGGAGGGCACGGAGAAATACGCCGCCGGTGCCAAAGCAACCGATGAGGAAATGCTCAAGATGGACTGGTACGCCGCAGGCGTTCAAAGCTAGGGCGGATTTTCCAAACTACAGCAAATCGCTGGAGCAATATCGGTTCAACTGAACCTGTATTGCTCCACCAGCGCAATCGCGACACTGTCACACCGTTCAGCTTGTGAACAACGGTTCGCCCAGAACATCCATGACCGGTTCCACGCCGAGGCCGGGCGCGTCGGGCGCCTGCATGAAGCCGCCGGTGACCACGGGCCCGCCGGTTGCGATTGCCACCGTGTGATAGTCATGGAATGCCGATGACTGGAAGTGAAAGCCTGCCGGCGTTGACTGGGCCAGATGGGCAATGGCCGACGTGGCGATCTCTCCGCCCCAGCTGTCCTCAATGGTCATGACGATGCCCAGCGAAATGCACAGGTCGCGCACCTGGCGTGAGCGGGTCAGCCCGCCCATGCGGTTGATCTTCAGGTTGATCAGGTCCATGGCCCGGTCATTGTAGCCCCTGATCAGGACGGCAAGGCTTTCCATGCACTCATCCAGGATCATCGGCAGGTCAGTGTGCTGGCGCACCACCAGGCATTCTTCGTAGGTCAGGCACGGTTGTTCGATATAAAGGCGGATGTCGTGCTCCGAGGCCAGTGGGCGAACCGCATCGACAACCCGGATGGCATCATGCTGGCGCCAGCCGGTATTGGCATCGGCATCCATCACTTCTCCGGGCTGCATGGCTGCGGCCACCTTCCTGAAGCGCTCGATATCGGTTGTCGGGTCTTCGCCAACCTTCATCTGGAACTGGCTGAACCCAAGCTCGCGGTACTCGCCAACACGCGCCGCCATGACATCCGGATCAGTCCGCGAAATCACCTTGAACAGCTTGACCTGCTCCTGCCGCTTGCCACCGAGAAGAGAATACACCGGCTTGCCGACCGACTTGCCCAGAATATCCCAGCACGCCATGTCGATGGCTGATTTGACATAAGGGTGACCTTTCAGCAAAAGGTCCATGCGGTCGTTGATGCAGTCGAGCTCGGTCGGGTCTTCACCGATCAGATCCGGTGCGATTTTGGCGATGCCAGCGCGCGCGCCTTCGGCATAGGCCGCCAAGTATGACGGGCCAAGCGGG
>JABDRA010000291.1 GCA_013041995.1 Anderseniella sp.
GCTGAAGGCGAGCGCGAGGCCCTGCTGGCTGCGCGTGACGTGGTGGCCCTGGCTCCTGAATACAAGGACTGGGTGTTCAAGGCATTGCGCGATCGTGAGGAATTGAGTGATCAACTGGCCCTGCCGGGCGGTGGCGAAATCGATATCCGGGAAGCGGTTTTCGTGCTGGAAGTGCATGGGGGCAAGGCAGAGATTGCCATCGGCCTTGATGACTGGGACGAAGAGCGCGCGGAAGATTACAGCCTTGCAGCGGAAAACCTGGTGGAGCTGGCACTGGGTGAAGCCGATTATTCAGCCGGTGTTTCCGGTGTCATGGCCTTGCCGCTGAAGGATCTAGCCCAAGAGGCCGATCCCTGGCCGCTGAAAGCGCTGACAAGCGAATTCGACAATCAGCTGGGTGGGTGAGTTAGGTTTTTTGCGCTCACGCAAGCAGCCTGACGGCTGCGCGTTCTTGGTGGTCGAACAGCTTATCCGCCTTCGGCGGGCCGTTCTCCGACCCTGAACAGCCGCAGAGATGAACTCCAATCCGAAGCACGAAGTGCCGAGGCAAGGCCGACTGGCCGCCGCACGAAGTGCGCCCCCGCGGAGTGCAGCCGCAAGGCTGCTAGCGTGAGCGACATGAACGAAGCGAAGAAAGCTGTTCGACCAAATACATCTATTTCGCTCGTGCCGGATAGACTCTGGTGCGGGCGTTGTTTTATATGCGCCTTCATCTTTCTCAACCGTTCTCAGGGGCCTTGGCATTCCATGACCGAAATCGTCCACGTACATGCGCGCGAAATTCTCGATAGCCGGGGTAACCCGACCGTGGAGGTGGATGTGGCCCTGGCAGATGGATCATTCGGGCGGGCTGCGGTTCCGTCGGGTGCTTCGACCGGGGCTCATGAGGCAGTGGAACTGCGCGATGGCAACAAGAAGCGGTACCTCGGCAAAGGTGTCACCAAGGCGGTGGCAGCAGTGAATAGCAAGATCAGCGAAGCCATATTGGGCCATGACGGGGAAGACCAGACGCTGATCGATGCGACCATGATCGACCTGGACGGTACGCCCAACAAGGCCAAGCTGGGGGCCAACGCCATTCTCGGTGTGTCGCTGGCTGTCGCCAAAGCGGGCGCGCAAGCTTGCGGCCAGCCCCTGTATCGCTATGTGGGCGGCACGTCGGCCCGGGTATTGCCGGTGCCGATGATGAACATCATCAATGGCGGCGCGCATGCCGACAACCCGATTGATTTTCAGGAATTCATGATCATGCCAGTGGGGGCATCGTGCATTGCGGAAGCCGTACGCATGGGCGCAGAAGTCTTCCACACTCTGAAAGGCGAATTGAAAAAGGCAGGTCATAACACCAATGTGGGTGATGAGGGCGGTTTTGCGCCTGATCTTCCGTCTGCCGAAGCCTCGCTTGATTTCATCATGGAAGCTTGCGCGAAAGCCGGTTTCAAGGCTGGCAAGGACATGTACCTGGCGCTCGATTGTGCCGCGTCGGAATTCTACAAGGCCAACAAATACGACTATGAAGGCGAAGGCGTGAAGCGCTCTTCGTCGGAGCAGGCGCACTATTTGGCCAAGCTGGCCAACGATTACCCGATCATCTCCATCGAAGACGGCATGCATGAAGATGACTGGAAGGGCTGGAAGGAACTGACGGAGCTGGCCGGCAGTACATGCCAACTGGTGGGTGATGACCTGTTCGTCACCAATCCTGAGCGCCTGCAAACGGGCATCAGCAAAGGCGTGGCCAACTCCATCCTGGTCAAGGTCAACCAGATCGGCTCGCTGACAGAAACACTGGCTGCCGTGGATATGGCGCACCGGGCAGGCTATTCAGCAGTGATGTCGCATCGCTCCGGCGAAACCGAAGACACCACCATTGCCGACCTGGCGGTGGCGACAAATTGCGGGCAGATCAAGACCGGTTCACTCGCGCGATCTGACCGGCTGGCGAAGTACAACCAGCTGATCCGCATTGAAGAGGAACTCGGGAGCCAGGCTGTTTATGCCGGCCGTGGAATTCTTAAGTAAATGCCGGCTTCGCAGTGCTGCCCCTGAACTTTAGCCAGCGACGGGCAATTGCCTGAATGCGATCTCTGCGTTCCGCATCCTGATATACGGGAACCATGCGCCGGCGCTGCAGAGACGCAGTTAGCAAAACGTTAATGGCTTCATTGCTAGCTTCTGTCTTGTTCAGAAATGGATTCGCTTTAGCCTGAAGGTCTTGCCCGGATTATGTTCAAACGTCCGAAATTGTTTGATGTGCTGGTGTGTGCAGGCTGTGTTGCCATGCTGTCCTTCTT
Organism: Anderseniella sp.; assembly: GCA_013041995.1. GTDB lineage: Bacteria > Pseudomonadota > Alphaproteobacteria > Rhizobiales > Aestuariivirgaceae > Anderseniella. The sequence continues at coordinate 2,295 of JABDRA010000291.1, forward strand.
CCATTGGCACGCCACCAAGGGCCCGCGCAGCCTGGAAAACCATGCCCTGCAGGTGGCCAAACTCGAAGCCCGTGAAGGTGACCTTGCAAAAGTCAGGGCAAGGCGCGATGCTATCGAGGCACGGGTGAAACTCATGCGGCCTGAAAGCGTTGATCCGGACATGGCTTCACAGCTTGTTCGTGAAAAGCTGGGCTATGAGAAAATTAACTCAATTGTAGTTAATCTGACAAACTAGACGTAACTTCTGCACTGCCCCGTCCAAAATAACCAAAATTAAGGTAACTTACCCAGATCAATATCCTTTCTGGTACCAGCTGTGTTATGCCAAGCACCTGTCGGCCCCGCAAAGAGGGTCTTTTATTGTCTCTCAGGGAGGGGTTGCATGGCAAAAACCGCCAAGAAAACGTCTGGTGCATCCGGCAAAGCTGCATCAGCGAGCGCCAAATCCAATTCCACATTCAGCAAGGACGAAGACCTCAAAGCCTACGAAGACATGCTGCTAATCCGGCGGTTTGAGGAAAAGGCCGGCCAGTTGTACGGCATGGGACACATTGGCGGGTTCTGCCATCTCTATATCGGACAAGAAGCGGTGGTTGTCGGCTTGGAAGCCGCCGCTGGCGAAGGCGACAAGCGCATCACGTCTTACCGGGATCACGGTCACATGCTCGCCTGCGGCATGGACCCGAAAGGTGTCATGGCGGAACTTACCGGAAGACAGGGCGGATATTCGCGCGGCAAGGGCGGGTCAATGCACATGTTCTCGCGCGAAAAGGAATTCTATGGCGGCCACGGTATCGTCGGGGCGCAAGTGCCGCTTGGCGCCGGCCTGGCATTTGCCAACAAGTACAAGGAAAACGGCAAGGTCTCGGTCGCCTATTTCGGCGAGGGCGCAACCAATCAGGGCCAAGTCTATGAAACCTTCAACATGGCGTCTATATGGAAGCTGCCGGTGATATTCGTCATCGAGAACAATGGCTATGCCATGGGCACGGCCGTGAAACGCTCTGCGGCAATGGCCGAGCAACTGTTCAACCGCGGCTCTGTTTATGGCATTCCCGGCGAACAGGTCGACGGCATGGACGTGCGCATGGTGAAGGAAGCGGCAGACAAGGCCACCGAACACTGCCGCTCCGGCAAGGGCCCCTACATTCTTGAAATGAAGACCTATCGTTATCGCGGGCACTCCATGTCCGACCCGGCCAAATATCGTTCGCGCGATGAAGTACAGAAAATGCGTGAGGAACATGACCCGATCGAACAGGTCAAACGCCGCCTCAGCAGTGATCACGGCATTGACGATGATGACCTGAAATCCATCGATGCCCGCATCCGCAAGATCGTGACGGAGGCAGCCGATTTCGCCCAGGCCGACGCGCAGCCTGATCCAAAAGAACTGTGGACCGACATTTACGTGGACGCCTGAGGGAAGGTAAACCAATGCCGACTGAAATTTTGATGCCTGCCCTTTCACCGACCATGGAAGAGGGGAAACTCGCGCGCTGGCTGGTCAAGGAGGGTGACAGCGTCACCTCCGGTGACATCATCGCGGAGATTGAAACCGACAAGGCCACCATGGAGGTCGAAGCAGTGGACGAGGGCACTGTTGCCTCTATCGCCATTGCCGAAGGTACCGAGGGCGTGAAGGTCAACACGGTGATTGCCGTTTTGGCGGTAGATGGTGAAGATGCGTCTTCAATAAGCACCGCACCTGCTGCTGCCCCTGCAGCAGAAGCTGCCCCTGCTGCCGAGGCACCGGTGGCCGCGCCGGCACAGGCTGCGGCACCTGCTGCGTTGAGTGCTGTGTCGGCACCTGATCCGGAAATTCCGGAAGGCACTGAAATGGTGCAAATGACGGTGCGTGAAGCTCTGAACTCTGCCATGGCGGAAGAAATGCGTCGCGATGAAACCGTGTTCCTGATGGGTGAAGAAGTTGCTGAATACCAGGGCGCCTACAAGATTTCCGAAGGCCTGCTGGAAGAGTTTGGTGACAAGCGGGTCATCGATACGCCGATTACCGAACACGGCTTTACCGGCATTGCGGTGGGCGCGGCGTTCGGCGGACTGAAACCAATTGTGGAGTTCATGACGTTCAATTTCGCCATGCAGGCGATTGACCACATCATCAATTCTGCAGCCAAGACGCTGTACATGTCCGGTGGCCAGATGGGTGCTCACATGGTGTTTCGCGGAGCCAATGGTGCTGCGGCCCGCGTGGGTGCGCAACACTCCCAGGATTATGCCAGCTGGTACGCCCATGTGCCGGGCCTGAAGGTGGTTATGCCGTATTCGGCCGCTGATGCCAAAGGCCTGCTCAAAGCCTCTATCCGTGACCCCAATCCGGTCATCTTCCTGGAGAACGAAATCCTGTACGGGCGCAAGTTCGAGGTTCCCAAGCTGGACGACTGGGTGGTGCCGATCGGCAAGGCGCGTATTGCACGCGCCGGCGGCGATGTCACTATCGTGTCGTGGGGCATGGGCATGTCCTACTCCATGCAGGCCGCGGAAAAACTTGCAGCAGAAGGTATCGAGGCGGAAGTCATCGACCTTCGTTCATTGCGGCCAATGGACATCCCGGCCGTTCTGGAAAGCGTCAAGAAAACCAATCGTTGCGTAACGGTGGAAGAAGCCTGGCCGGTGTGCTCGGTGGGCTCAGAAGTGGCCGCCCAGATCATGACCCACGCGTTTGACTATCTCGATGCGCCGGTGGCCCGGGTCAACGGCAAGGATGTGCCGATGCCATACGCGGCCAACCTGGAAAAGCTGGCGCTGCCCAATGTGGATGAAGTTGTCGAGGCGGCCAAGTCCGTCCTGTACCGGTAAGGGGAGCGCAAGGTCATGCCAACAGAGATCCTGATGCCTGCACTGTCGCCCACCATGGAAACAGGCAAGCTGGCCAAATGGCTGGTCAAGGAAGGCGATACGGTTACGTCCGGTGACATTATCGCAGAGATTGAAACCGACAAGGCAACCATGGAAGTGGAAGCCGTGGACGAAGGCAAGGTCGGTAAAATCCTGATTGCCGAAGGCACTGAAGAAGTAGCGGTCAACACCACTATTGCAGTGTTGCTGGAAGACGGTGAAAGCGCCGATGACATAAAGGCCAGCGCGGCACCTGCTGCGCCAGCACCGGCACCAGCCGCTCCCGCAGAGGCCGCCGCTGCTCCAGCTCCGGCTGCACCGGCGGAAGCAGCAGCAAAACCTGCTGCGGCACCGGTACCTGCCACAACGCCGGCGCGCGAGCCTGATGCCCGTATCTTCGCTTCGCCACTGGCGCGGCGTATCGCCAAGCAAAACAATATCGACATTGCGTTATTGTCAGGCTCCGGTCCGCATGGCCGCATCATAAAGTCAGATGTGGATACGGCACTCAAGGATGGTGTGCCCAAGGCCGCCCCTCAAGGCGATGCCAAGACACCTGCCGCCGCTGCGCCTGCCATGGCATCCGGCCCGTCTGACGACATGGTACGCAGGCTGTTTGCCGAAGGGTCGTTTGAGGAACTGCCGCATGACGGCATGCGCAAGACGATTGCGTCGCGCCTGACCGAAAGCCATCAGACCATACCGGCCTATTTCATCTCGGTGGACTGCACGCTCGATGCCTTGCTGAAATCGCGAGCCGAATTCAATGCGGCGGCCCCGAAGGACAAGGATGACAAGCCTGCCTACAAGTTGTCGGTGAACGATTTCATCATCAAGGCTCTGGCCCTGGCGCTGCGCGATGTGCCACTGGCAAACGCGTCGTGGACGTCAACTGCCAGGCTTTTACACACGCATTCCGACGTGGGTGTCGCTGTTGCTATCCCCGACGGGCTCATTACACCAATTGTGCGAGAAGCTGAAATCAAGCCTTTGTCGATGATCTCCGCCGAAGTCAAGGACATGGCGCGCCGTGCCCGGGACCGGAAACTGAAACCGGAGGAATATCAGGGCGGCACCACGGCGGTGTCCAATCTGGGCATGTTCGGTGTCGATAATTTCACCTCCATCATCAATCCGCCGCACGCGTCCATCGTGTCCATCGGGGCAGGGGTGCAGAAACCGGTAGTGAAAGACGGTGCGGTTGCCATTGCCACGGTGATGAGTGCGACCTTCGCATTTGATCATCGCGTCATTGACGGCGCGCTCGGTGGCCAGTTGGCAACAGCCTTCCGGGACTACCTCGAGAACCCATTGGCGATGCTGGTGTGATGATCAAACCTCGTCGCAAGTCGCCAAGTGAATTGGATCCCCGTGAAAACGGAGATCCAATGCCGGTAGAGGACGAGTATGCAGCCAGCGGTGTACATACTGGCGAACCGAAAACACGGAACTCTCTATGTGGGTGTGACCAGTAAACTGGCAGCTCGCGTGTTCCAGCACAGAAACAATGAGGTAGAAGGATTTACGTCGAAGTATGGAGTTCACAGGCTGGTCTGGGCTGAGACGCACGACACGATGGAAACGGCAATCACTCGGGAAAAGCAGATCAAGAAATGGAACCGGGCCTGGAAGGTACAATTGATTGAACAGGAAAATCCCGAGTGGGACGATCTTTATAACCGATTAAACGGCTAGGTAAATTGGATCCCCGTTCTCACGGGGATGACGCTGGACGAGCGATACTATCTCGTCATTCCCGCGAAAGCGGGCATCCAATACCGGCGCAGGGAACCTGTGAACCCGCGAGTGGCATTTGAAACGGATCGGACAGGCTCTGCTGAGTGGTTGTTGATGGTGAAGGACCTGAAGATATGACTGAAACAAGTTTCGACGTAATCATCATCGGCGCCGGCCCGGGCGGCTATGTAACCGCGATACGCGCAGCACAGCTTGGCATGAAGGTCGCCATTGTCGAGCGCGAGCACCTGGGCGGTATCTGCCTCAACTGGGGCTGCATCCCGACCAAGGCACTGTTACGGTCTGCGGAGATCTATCACTACATGAACCATGCCGGCGATTACGGGCTGTCGGCAGACAATGTGAGTTTTGACGCCGCCGCCGTGGTGAAGCGGTCGCGTGGTGTGTCCGGACGGCTGAATGGTGGTGTCGGACATCTTCTGAAAAAGAACAAGGTCCAGGTGATCTGGGGCGAAGCCAAGGTAAGCAAGCCTGGTGAAGTGGTGGTGGCGAAGTCGTCCAAGCCGCCAATGCAGCCGGCACATCCCGACCCCAAAGGCGCTGCGGGGCCCGGCACCTACAAGGCTAAGCACATCATCATTGCCACCGGTGCCCGACCGCGTGCGTTGCCCGGGCTGGAACCGGACGGCAAACTGGTATGGACCTATTTCGAGGCCATGGTGCCCCCGGAAATGCCGGGCAAGCTGCTGGTTGTGGGGTCCGGTGCCATCGGCATCGAGTTTGCCAGCTTCTACAATGCCATGGGTGTTGATGTTACCGTGGTTGAGATCATGGATCAGATCATGCCGGTTGAAGATACCGAGATTGCCGGGCTGGCCCGCAAGCAGCTTGAGAAGCAGGGCCTCAAGATCATGACCGGCACCAAGGTTGCGAGCCTGAAAAAGGGTGCAAATGACGTCACCGCCACCATTGAGGATGCCAAAGGCGCCAAGTCGGAATTGAAAGTGGACCGTGTGATTTCCGCTGTGGGTGTTGTCGGCAATATCGAAAGCCTTGGTCTCGAGGCGCTTGGCGTCAAGACGGACCGCGGCTGTGTGGTGATTGACGGCTATGGCAAAACCAATGTTCCCGGCATTTATGCCATTGGTGACGTGGCCGGCCCGCCCATGCTGGCGCACAAGGCCGAGCATGAAGGCGTGATCTGCGTCGACAAGATTGCCGGTCAGGCAAATGTGCATCCCATGAAGAAGGAACAGATACCGGGTTGTACCTACTGCCATCCGCAGGTTGCATCCGTTGGACTGACGGAACGCGCAGCAAAGGAAAAGGGCATTGACGTCAAAATTGGCCGGTTCCCGTTCATGGCCAACGGAAAGGCCATTGCGCTGGGTGAGGATCAGGGCCTGATCAAGACCATATTCGACAAGAAAACCGGGCAGTTGCTGGGTGCACATATGGTCGGTGCGGAAGTCACCGAACTGATACAGGGCTTCGTTATCGCGATGGGGCTTGAGACAACCGAGGAAGACCTGATGCATACCGTGTTCCCGCACCCGACACTTTCAGAAATGATGCATGAAAGTGTACTTGATGCCTATGGCCGCGTGATCCATATGTAGCTTTGGCACTAAGAATGCGATCAGTCTCATGGCTTTTGATTGACTCAATCAAAAGCCATACTGATCTGGACGGGGTAAGTTTAAGGAAGTTACATAAATGGATATGGCATTGATGGATCTTGGTGGCGGTGTGGGAATTTTCGGCACCTTGCTGATCGGAGGCGTAGCCGGCTGGTTTGCAGAGAAACTGACCGGTGCAAGCCACGGACTGTTGACCAATATCGTGATTGGTATCCTTGGTGCCTTTGTAGGCGGCTGGATTGCCAATGCGCTGGGCCTCAAACTGGGTGAACTTTTCGACGGCTGGTTCTGGGGCAATGTTCTGGTGTCTGTTGTCGGGGCTGTTCTTCTAATCACGGTTTATCGTATGCTCAGGGGCAGGTGAGTCTCATCGGCTTGCTGATGCAAACCCAATCAGGAGGGGATTATGGTAGGTTTTGGCTGGATAATGACAATCATTCTCGGCGCTTTGGCCGGGTGGATTGCAGAAAAGGTGATGAAGTTCGATACCGGACTTTTGATGAATGTCGTGCTTGGTATCGGCGGCGCGTTGATCGGTAACTTCCTACTGTCCCTGCTTGGTCTGGGATTTGGTGGCCTGATCGGGCAACTGGTGGTGGCTGTGGCCGGCGCCTGTCTGTTGATCTACGCGTACCGGATGATCAAGTCGCGCTGAACAATTACGGGGTGTCGGCACCCGGTAACATGACCCGGAGCGGGGTGTGAGAGTTTCTCATCCCGCCCCTTATTATCAGAAAGCGAACAGGCTTTGGCTACAGTTCTCGACACAACCCAGACGCCGCGCGCGCGGCATCCTGAAAAGGCGCACAAGCCCGACAATCCGGTACAGCGGCGCAAGCCCGACTGGTTGCGGGTCAAGGCGCCGGTGTCGGCAAGATATCACGAGACCCGCCAACTGGTGCGTGATCACAACCTGGTCACCGTATGCGAAGAAGCCGGCTGTCCCAATATCGGCGAGTGCTGGGAAAAGAAGCACGCCACCTTCATGATCATGGGGGAAATCTGCACCCGGGCATGCGCGTTCTGCAATGTTACAACTGGCATGCCCGACGCGCTCGACCCTGGTGAGCCGGAACGGGTGGCCGATGCGGTCGCCAAGATGGGCCTGACCCATTCGGTGATTACATCGGTTGACCGGGATGACCTTGCTGATGGCGGCGCAGAGCACTTTGCCCAGGTGATCCGGGCCATTCGTACCGCAGCACCGGATACGACGATTGAAGTCCTGACCCCTGATTTCCTGCGCAAGGACGGCGCAATGGAGATTGTGGTTGAAGCCAGGCCCGATGTGTTCAATCACAACCTTGAAACGGTGCCGCACCTTTATGGCCGTATCCGCCCCGGTGCCCGGTACTTCCACTCGCTGCGGTTGCTGCAGAAGGTGAAGGAGCTTGATCCCGGTATTTTCACCAAGTCAGGGGTTATGGTCGGCCTGGGTGAAAAACGCGAAGACATTTTGCAGGTTATGGATGACATGCGCGCAGCCGACATCGATTTCATGACAATAGGCCAGTACCTGCAGCCCACGGCAAAGCATGCGGCTATTGACCGGTTCTGGACGCCGGATGAATTCAAGGCACTGGAAACATCTGCCTATGCCAAAGGCTTCCTGATGGTATCTGCCAGCCCGCTGACCCGTTCGTCTCACCATGCCGGCGATGACTTTGCCCGCCTGCGTGCTGCGCGTGAAGCCAAGGTAGCCAGGCGCTCCATCTGACCCCGGTTTGATGTCATGACTGTCTTTCATACCACCCGCAGGATCGCTTTCGCGCCGGAACACCTGCTCGCGATTGTAGCCGATGTCGCCAGCTATCCTGCGTTTCTGCCTCTGTGTACCGCTGCCAGGGTCTGGGATGAAAAAGACCTCGGCAATGACCGTCGATCCTTCCGGGCAAGTCTCGACATCGAATATCCCAAGCTGCGTCTCAAGGAGACCTTTGTATCCGACGTAGTGGTTGATGCGAAGCGTTTGACCATCCGGGCCACGTCAAATGAAGGACCGGTCAAGCACATCGATAATCGCTGGCTGTTTTCAGTGGCGCGCGGTGGCTGCGACATCGATTTTCACCTGGACTACCAGATGTCGTCCCGGTTATTGCAGATGGCCATGGGTTCGGTATTTGACATTGCCGTGCGCAAGATCATGACGGCGTTTGAGGAAAGAGCCCATGTTTTGGAGCAGGATGAAGTCTGAGCGCTGACCCCCAGTTTTTGTGTCAAGTAATCCGCTAAATGGTCATTGTGTTACCCTTGCGGTAAGTCACTAGCTTGAAGATTTCTCACTGTTTTCCGGGGTTTAGCCATTGAATTCTCGGAACCATCTCCTACATGTCAATTAGAGAGAGGTTAGTTGGCCGCCTGATGTGCGGCTATTGCAAGGAACGGGGGTTCCCTATGAGCAAATTCAAATTTCTGGCCGGGCTGGCAGGCGCATTGGCGTTGTCGGTCGGCGCTATCAGTGCCGTGCCGGCGGCTGAAGCCGGACGGGATTTTAAAAAGTCTGTTGTCGAGTTTGAAGATCGCGGTGCATCTGCTGACGAAAAGCGTGCAAAGCGCGCTGAACGCCGGGCCAATCGTGCCCAGAGGCGCGCAAAGCGTTCCGAGAGACGGTCCGAAAGACGGGCAGAGAGACGCTCTGAACGCCGTGTTGAAAGACGCTCCGAGCGCCGCTCCGAAAGACGGGCAAACAGAAAAGAGCGCCGTGCCAATCGTGGTAACCGTGCCGAACGCCGGGCAAGGCGGGCAGAACGCCGTGCCAACCGGGCTGACCGGCGTGCAAACCGTCAGGAACGCAGAGCGCGGCGGTATGAACGCCGCAAGCACGGCGAGCGCTTCAGGAAGCGCCGTAGCAGTCACCGGCACTACTATAATGGCTTCTACTACGCCAATCCGTGGTGGCTCTATGCTGCGCCGGTCATTGCCTACAACGGAGCACGCTATGCGGGTTCGGATTACGAGTTGCATGTTGAATGGTGCGAGGACCGCTACCGGTCCTACGATGAACGCCGTGATGCCTACAAGGGTTATGATGGCTACTGGCATGCCTGCATCAGCCCCTATACCTGATTGATCAGGAATTGCCGGGTTATCTGCCCGGCTTCAAAAGTCAGTGTCCTGCAAGACTGCTCAGCGTCTTGCGGGATTTTTCATTGCTGCTTTGCAATTGACCGCAAAGTACATCTTCGTCACAGTTTGCGTGAAAAACAGGCAAGATCGGGCGTGGCTGTGGACAAGGAACTCACGAAGAATATTCTAGCTGCAGTGGACAGAGGTTTTGCGGCTCAAGCCGCATTTACCGAAGACCTGATCCGGTTTCCCTCGCTGCGGGGTCAGGAGCATACGGCGCAGGATTTCCTTTTCGGCGAACTGAAACAGCGTGGCTACGCCATGGACCGCTGGTCGATTGATGTTGCCGATATTGAAAGCCACCCGGGTTTTTCACCGGTAAAGGTCGACTACACCAATGCCATCAATGTCGTCGGTACGCACAGGCCGCTTGAGGAGACCGGACGATCCTTGATCCTGAATGGTCATGTGGATGTGGTGCCAGTGGGACCGCTTGACATGTGGACCAGGCCGCCGTTTGAACCGTGGCGGGACGGCGACTGGCTGTACGGCCGTGGTGGTGCCGACATGAAGGCCGGTATTGCAGCCAACATTTACGCACTCGACGCGCTGAAGTCGTTAGGCCTGCAGCCGGCAGCGACAGTGCATGTGCAGTCGGTGACCGAAGAGGAGTGCACGGGCAATGGCGCGCTGGCGGCACTGGTGCGCGGTTACCGGGCGGATGCTGCCATCATTCCCGAACCTGAAGACGACAAGCTGGTACGGGCAAATGTCGGTGTCATCTGGTTCCGGGTACACGTACGCGGGCTGCCGGTTCATGTGCGTGAGGCAAGTGCAGGTGCCAACGCCATCGAGGCAAGCTTTGACATCATGAAGGGTCTGCGCAAGCTGGAAGAGGAATGGAAC
>JABDRA010000296.1 GCA_013041995.1 Anderseniella sp.
GCCATGGGCGGTGTTGTTGTCGGCTACGAAATGGGCAGGCAATTGAAGGTCCCGGCGATTTTTTGCGAACGTGTCGATGGCAATCTGGTGTTTCGCCGTGGATTTGAGATCGAGCCGGGAATGCGGTGCATCATGATTGAGGACATTGTGACAACGGGCCTGTCATCGCGCGAGTGCATTGCAGCAATAGCGCAGGCGGGCGGCGAGACGCTCGGAGCTGCCTGTCTGGTTGACCGGTCAGGCGGCAAGGCGGATGTGGGAGTGCCTCTGGTATCGCTGGCGCAGCTTGAAGTGCCGACCTTTGAAGCGGACAAGTTGCCACCGGAACTTGCTGCGACAGAAGCTGTGAAACCAGGGAGCCGGGGCCTTAAGGTATAGGTCGGGATGAATTCCGGTTAAGTTAACCGGAATTCACAAACCTGATCGCTTACAAAATGTTAGAGCAACTTTTACGGATTTGGTTGTATCCATGTTGGCCTGGAGCATTTTCAGGTTCTGAATATGTCGAGTGTGTTTGAACTATGATTTTGAAACGGCGCAAATCAATTGGTCTGTTCAGAAAGGTCAGAAACTTTATCTGGCCCGAGATCGGCTTCCCGCGCGCGGCAAAGTACATGTCCCACAAGGTCAACCGGATTTCCGGTTCACCGCATGCAATAGCATTGGGGTTCGCTGCCGGTGCATTTGCATCATTCACGCCGCTGATCGGCTTTCATTTTGTTGTGGCGGCGCTGATTGCATGGGCAATTGGCGGAAACCTGCTCGCATCAGCAATCGGCACATCGGTCGGTAATCCGCTTACATTTCCATTTATCTGGTTCATTACCCACAATACAGGCAGCTACCTTCTTGGTCAGGAAGGCCGTGAAGAGATTGCGATTGCCACACCTGAAGCCGGCATGAAGCTGTTGTTCACAGACCCGGCACAATTCTTCGCAGAGTTATGGGCCGGGCTGGAGCCGGTATTTTTCCCGATGTGCGTCGGGGCCATTCCCTTGGGCCTTTCGTGCGGTATTACAGCTTACATTATACTGAAACCTGCTGTGGGCAAGTACAAGGAACGGCGCCGGAAACTGCGTGAGAAGCGAATGGCTGAATTGCGCAAACGGCGCGACGCTCAGGCAGCCTCGCGCCAGGGTGCCGGCTCATGATCCTCGGGGTTGGCAATGACATGATCGACATCCGGCGCATCGAAACCACGCTGGAAAAGTTCGGTGACCGGTTTGTGGCCCGGGTCTTTACCGATATTGAAAAAACCAAATCTGACCGCCGTGCCCAGCGCGCGGCGTCATATGCCAAGCGATTTGCCGCCAAGGAGGCGTGTTCCAAGGCGCTGGGAACGGGATTTCGCAAAGGTGTGTTCTGGCGCGATCTTGGTGTCGTCAATATGCCGAGCGGGCGTCCTACCATGGTTTTGACTGGTGGTGCGGCACAACATCTGCAAACTCTTGTACCGGCAGGCCACCGGCCCGATATCCATCTGACGATCACCGACGATTTTCCATATGCACAGGCAATCGTGATAATTTCCTGCGTTCCGGTTGCTGCAAGCTGATCATTCAAGGAAATCGCGGACAGTTGCAATTTTGCCAATAAGCTGCGACATGACTGTCAAAACAGGCAGCGAGCAGAATCGGGCGTGCTGAAAGTTAAAGTAAAGAGGCGAACTGATGTCTTCCGAAGTGGAGCGTACACGCAAGAAAACTGAAGACAGTGGCTGGGAAACCGTCAAGGTCATTATCCAGGCACTGCTGATAGCGTTTGTGGTGCGTACATTCTTCTTTCAGCCGTTCAACATTCCGTCTGAGTCAATGGTTCCAACCTTGCGTGTCGGCGACTATCTGTTCGTCAACAAGCTGTCTTACGGCTATTCGAAGTACTCGTTCAATTTCGCGTTCGGGCTGTTTGGCAACAATCTGTTCAAGTTCGGGCCGGTGCCGATAGAGGGGCGGGTTTTTGGCGATACGCCGGATCGTGGCGATGTGGTTGTGTTCAAGTTGCCGCTTGATAACGAGACCGATTATATCAAGCGCGTCATCGGGCTGCCAGGTGACAAGATTCAGATGATTGACGGTGTTCTTCACATCAATGGTGAAGCGGTCAAGCGCAAGCAGGTTGACGATTTCGTCAATCCTGACAGGATTAATGCGCCCCAAGCAAAACAATATATTGAAACACTGCCGAACGGTGTGAGTTACTCGACGCTGGACATTTATGACGGCCAGGCTGACAACACCACGGTTTATACTGTGCCCGCAGAACACTATTTCATGATGGGCGACAACCGTGACAATTCGACCGATTCCCGTTTCCTCAAGGAAGTCGGCTATGTTCCTTATGAGAATTTGGTCGGGAAATCGACTGTTCTGTTCTTCTCGCACGGACCCGATGGGGCGTTCTGGGAAGTCTGGAAATGGCCTACGAACATTCGCTGGGGCCGGATATTCAACTCGGTCGAATGACTAGCCAGAAAGAAGCAGTAGCCGTTCTAGTCGAGCGCCTCGGATATGTCTTCAAGAACAAACAGTTGCTCGATCAGGCCCTGACGCATGCAAGCGGGGCGAAGTGCAAGGTCGCTGGCAGCAATGAGCGCCTCGAGTTTCTGGGTGACAGGGTGCTCGGACTGGTCATCGCACAGCTTTTATATGAGCAACACGAAGAATTGCCCGAAGGCGATCTGGCGCGGATGCTGAACACGCTGGTGCGACGCCAGACATGTGCGAAAATTGGCGAGAAGCTGGGTATTCCAGATGCTCTTGTGTTGGCCGGCAAAGGCAACAAGCGGACGGTTGTGACCGACAATATTGTTGGTGACGCGTGCGAGGCCCTGATTGCCGCCGTTTATCTCGACGGTGGTCTGGCCGCGGCACACTCCATCATTGGAGAACATTGGGCCGGATTTCTCAAACAGGCGCCGGACATGCGCAAGGATGCCAAGTCATCTCTGCAGGAATGGGCTGCGGCAAGATCGCTGGCAGTCCCTTCTTATGAGACAATTGATACCACAGGCCCGGACCATGCGCCTGAATTCAAGGTGGAATTGAAAGTTGAGGGCCGGGATCCGGCGCACGGTGTATCAACCACCCGCCGTACGGCAGAACAGGTTGCAGCTACAGAGTTTCTGCGCCGCGAAAGGATCTGGAAATGACCGAAGGATCGGCCGAAATTGTGCAGCCGCAGGACGCAGACGGGACCAGTTGTGGTTTTGTTGCCCTGATCGGTGCTCCCAACGCCGGCAAGTCAACTCTGCTGAACCAGCTTGTCGGGTCCAAGATTTCCATTGTGACCCACAAGGTCCAGACGACGCGGGCACGCATTCGGGCAATTGCGCTTGAAGGGGCTGCGCAGATTATTTTTGTTGATACGCCGGGTATTTTTTCACCCAAGCGCAAGCTGGATGAAGAGATGGTACATGCAGCCTGGGCAGGGGCGGCGGATGCCGATGCGACAGTTTTGCTGATCGGCGCCCGCGACGGCCTTAACGAAGACAATACACGCATTATCGAGGGCCTGGAGGCGACCGGGGCCAGGGCTATTCTGGCCATCAACAAGATCGACCTGGTGCCGCATGAAAACCTGCTGCAACTGGCTGCAGATCTGAATGCGCGTTTCGCGTTCACTGATACATTCATGATTTCCGCGTTGAAAGGCCATGGCGTTGCAGACCTGAGAGCGGCACTGGCCGACAGAATGCCGAAAGGTCCCTGGCTGTACCCGGAGGACCAGATTGCAGATGTGCCGATGCGTATGCTGGCATCGGAAATCACCCGCGAAAAACTGTACCTGCGGTTACACGATGAACTGCCCTATGCGTCGACGGTGGAAACGGAAAAATGGACTGAGAAAAAAGACGGCTCCGTTCGCATTGAGCAGGTAATCTATGTCCAGCGCGACAGCCAGAAGAAAATCGTGCTGGGCAAGAACGGTCAGACGATCAAGAAAATCGGCCAGTCCGCCCGCGCGGAAATAACCGAAACCATTGGTCAGAAAGCGCACCTTTTTCTGTTTGTCAAAGTGCGTGAAAAGTGGGCGGATGACCCCGAACGGTTGCGCATGATGGGGTTGGAACCTCGTTAGGCTCGCACGGCAGATCGTGTTCCGGGTGAATCAAGGCAAGGTTTCAAGCGTCTGTTTTTGCGTCTTTTTGTTGGAATATCGGCAACCGCTTTTTGTGAGAAACGCCACAGGTGAACACAAATGGAATGGCAGGGCGACGGGCTCATTCTGAACACCCGCAAGCACGGTGAGAATTCGGCAATCATCGATGTTCTGACCCGCGACAAAGGCCGCCATATGGGACTGGTCCGCGGCGGCAGGTCACGTACCATGCGGCCGGTTCTGCAGGCGGGGAACCTGGTAAAGGTGGTTTGGCGAGCCCGTCTTGAAGACCATCTGGGCGTGTTTTCCGTCGATCCGCACCGCATGATAGTGGCCGGAATAATCGATGATGTTCATCGCCTGGCCGGGCTGACCACAATCACTACACTGGCCAGCCTGTTGCCGGAGAGAGAACCTCATCCGCGCATTTATGATGCATCCATGTTGTTGATCGAGCATTTGCAGGACGACGCAATCTGGCCTGCAGTTCTGGTGAAATGGGAAATGGGATTGCTCGAAGAACTGGGCTTCGGGCTTGATCTGAGTAAATGCGCCGTCAGCGGTGATACGGCGGGCCTGACGCATGTGTCGCCGCGCACCGGCCGGGCGGTTTGTGCGCGCGAGGCGGAGCCGTGGAAAGACAAGCTGCTGGCTCTGCCGGCATTTGTTGCCGGGGCGTCCGGCGACGCGACAAACGCCGAAATTGTACAGGGCCTGAAACTGACCGGACACTTTCTGGCGCGACACATATTTGAACCCCGCGGTGTTTCGGTGCCGGAGCAGCGCCAGCGCATCCTGCGCTGGCTTGCGCAGGCCGATCAATGAATGAGAGAGCTGGAAAGATACATCTCACGGCACGAAGTTATTGACCGGCTGGTCGCGCAATTCGTCTCATTGCCGAAAGCTTAACAGGTGATACAACCGCCTGAATGATTTGTTTTGCAGGGAGTTGGAACCAATGCTCGGACGTTTGAACCATGTTGCTATCGCCGTACCTGATCTTGAGGCCGGGTGCCAGGTTTACAGGACCATGCTCGGCGCCACCGTTTCTGAACCGCAAGTCGAACCCGATCATGGCGTGACGGTGGTCTTTGTCGAACTGCCAAACACCAAAATCGAATTGCTGGAACCTTTGGGAGAAAATTCGCCAATACAGGCGTTTCTGGACAAGAGTCCGTCAGGTGGCATTCATCACGTGTGTTATGAAGTTGAAGACATTATTGCAGCACGTGATCATTTGAAGGCTGAAGGTGCGCGTGTTCTTGGCGATGGTGAACCGAAGACGGGCGCGCATGGCAAGCCGGTGCTGTTTCTGCATCCGAAGGATTTTTGCGGCACGCTGGTCGAATTGGAGCAGGCTTGATGATCATTGATTTTTTCACCGGCTTTGCAGTGTATTTCATCATCTGGTGGCTGGTGCTTTTTACCGTGCTGCCATTCGGAGTGAGGTCTGCCCACGAAGAGGGAGTGACGGTTGAACAGGGCCATGAGCCGGCAGCACCCATGCGACCGCGCCTTGTGAACAAGTTTATCCTGACATCTGTCATCGCCCTGTTCGTCTACGGTTTCTACTACTGGTTGGTCTTTTACAGCGGCATCACGCTGGACGATTTCCCGTTTATCCCAGACCTTCCCAAGGTGTAGCGAGCGGTTGGTGATATCCGGAAATGAATTGGAACAAAAAAAAGACAGGGGTTTGCCCTGTCTTTTGTGTAATTCTGCGTGTTTGGTACTACATCGCCCGTGAACAGGCGTTTCCTCCCCAGACCTGGGTCCGGCGGTTGCATTGCTTGCAACTCTGAGTAGGAAACTACACAAACTTTTGAACTTGTCCAGCCATTTTGTCGCACCTTTACAAAAAGTGAATGCCGATATCAATGTGCAGGCCGGAGTTGTCCTTTGTAAAATCTCGATTGATGCACCAGATCAGGATGCCTCTTGGTTTTTACAACCAAGAGGCATAAACCTGATCGTTTCCAAAGTGCGATAGCAACTTTATGGGTTCACATGAACCCATGTTGCTATATGAACAGCAAATCTTTGCGCAGGTTTCGGGCTGCGTAGGTTTATTGTTTTCAGGGCATTCAGATGAGACTTAGCAAGTATTTCCTTCCCATCCTTCGTGACGATCCCAAGGAAGCCGAGATTGTTTCCCATCGCCTCATGTTGCGTGCGGGCATGATCCGTCAGGAAAGCGCGGGGATCTATTCCTGGCTGCCGCTGGGCTACAAGGTATTGCGCAATATCGAACGCATCGTGCGCGAAGAACAGAACCGGGCAGGGGCAATTGAAGTTCTGATGCCGACTATCCAGTCAGCCGACCTGTGGCGCAAGTCCGGCCGTTATGATGACTACGGCAAGGAAATGCTGCGCATTACCGACCGTCATGACCGCGACATGCTGTTTGGTCCCACCAATGAAGAGATGATCACTGATATCTTCCGCGCCGGCGTACAATCCTACAAGGATGTGCCGCGCAATCTCTACCATATCCAGTGGAAGTTCCGCGACGAGGTGCGCCCGCGTTTCGGCATCATGCGTGGACGTGAGTTCCTGATGAAGGATGCCTACTCATTTGATTTGTCAGCCGAGGCGGGCCGTCACTCCTATAACAAGATGTTCGTGTCATATCTGCGCACATTTGCCCGCATGGGACTCAAAGCCATTCCGATGCGTGCCGAAACAGGTCCGATAGGCGGCGATATGAGCCATGAATTTCTCATTCTGGCTGATACGGGAGAGTCAGAAGTGTTCTTCGACAGCGCATTTCATGATGTCGACTGGTCAGCCTTTGAGATCGACTATGATGATGTCGATGCGGTTGCAGACGTGGTGCAGGAATTTACCTCGAAATATGCTGCCACGGATGAAATGCATGACGCGGCGGCTTATGAGGAATTGCCCGAAGCCAGACGGATCAGTGGCCGTGGCATCGAGGTCGGCCACATTTTCTTCTTTGGTGACAAGTATGCAGCGCCTCTTGGGTGCCAGGTGCAGGGACCGGATGGCAAACCGGTGACTATCCAGTCCGGTTCGTATGGTGTCGGCGTATCGCGTCTGGTGGGTGGCATCATTGAGGCAAGTCATGATGATAACGGCATCATCTGGCCGGAAGCTGTTGCGCCATTCCGCATCGGATTGATCAACCTCAAGGCAGGCGACGCAGAAACCGATACGGCTTGCGACAAGCTTTACGATTTGTTTCAGGGCCAGGGAAATGAAGTGCTTTATGACGACACCGACAATCGCGCCGGGGGCAAATTCGCCGCGATGGACCTTATCGGCATTCCGTGGCAGGTCATTATTGGTCCACGCGGCCTCAAGCAAGGCAATGCCGAATTGAAGAATCGCGCTACTGGTGAGCGGGAAGACATTTCCATTGATGCGCTTGCCACGCGCTTTGCCAACTGATCGACAGGTCTCAACCAACAAGATGGATTGACTAATGGCTCAAACCGACACCGCGCCGTTCTCCGCCCATGAGCGCATGATTGCCTTTAGATATTTGCGGCCGCGCCGCAAGGAAGGTTTCATCTCGGTAATAGCCGGGTTCTCTTTTCTGGGGATTTTGCTGGGCGTGGCGACACTCATCATCGTCATGGCGGTGATGAACGGGTTTCGCACCGAGCTTTTGAACAAGGTGTTGGGGTTCAACGGCCATTCCATGGTGTACTCATCAACCGGCGCGCCGATACCGGATTTCGCGTCGAGAGCGGCAATCCTCGCCAATACACCAGGTGTTGTGCGTGCCATGCCGTTTGTCGAAGGCCAGGCAATGGCGTCGTCGAGGCGCACATCGACCGGGGTTCTGGTGCGTGGGCTGGAACTGGAAAACCTGCTCAAGCTGTCCAGTGTCGTTAACGACAAGTTGCGCGGATCTCTCGACAAGTTTGATGAAGGCAATGGTGTTGCCGTCGGCTACCGGCTGGCGTGGAAACACGGGCTGACGGTTGGTGACCAGATCACACTTGTGTCACCGGAAGGACCGACAACTATTTTTGGTTCGGCACCGCGCATCCGGTCGTTTCCTATCGTTGCCACCTTTGAAATCGGCATGTCGGAATATGACGGCTCGGTGATCTACATGCCAATGAGCGAGGCGCAGGACTTTTTCGCCCAGGAAGATGGCGCCAGTGCCATTGAGGTGATGGTGGAAGACCCTGACAAGATTGAAGAGCTGGTACCGGCCATGAAGAAAAGTGCCGGTCAGGACCTGCAGTTTGTGACCTGGAAGACATCCAACAAGACGTTTTTCAATGCGCTGCAGGTTGAACGCAATGTGATGTTCGTGATTCTGACGCTGATCATTCTGGTGGCCGCGCTGAATATCATTTCCGGCCTGATCATGCTGGTGAAAGACAAGGGCAAGGATATTGCAATCCTGCGTACCATGGGCGCGACACGCGGCTCCATTCAACGCATCTTTTTCATGACCGGAGCGGCCATCGGGATTGCAGGGACCCTGGCAGGGATAGCTGTCGGCGTGGCTGTATGCCTGAACATCGAAAACATCAGGCAGGGGCTTTCCTGGCTGTCGGGGACGCAGTTGTTTCCGCCGGAGCTTTATTATCTGTCGCGCATGCCTGCTGAAATGAACGTCAACGAGACCATCATGATTGCCCTGATGGCGATGGGTCTGGCATTTCTTGCAACCATCTATCCGGCCCGGCGGGCAGCCAAGCTCGATCCGGTTGAGGCTCTTCGTTATGAATAACCTGGCACAGGGTGGCGCAACACCTGCTTTGCGGCTCGAGGCAATAGCGCGGACCTATACGCAGGGCCCGCGCACCATCGACATCTTCAAGGATCTGTCGCTGGATGTGTATCCGGGCGAGGTGGTGGCACTGGTTGGCCAGTCCGGCACCGGCAAATCCTCGCTGTTGCATATTGCCGGTCTTCTGGAAAAGCCGACCGGTGGCGACGTCTTTGTGGCCGGCGAAAACTGCACGCGTCTCGAAGATGGCGCGGCAACCCGTGTCCGGCGCCTGGGTATCGGGTTTGTCTATCAGTTCCATCATCTGCTGCCTGAATTCAATGCGATTGAAAATGTGATCATGCCGCAGCTGATAGCCGGAAAGTCGCGTGATGAAGCGCATGCCAGGGCCACAGAGCTGCTGACCAAACTGGGTTTGAGCAGTCGCGTCACACACAGGCCGGCAGAGCTGTCGGGTGGTGAGCAGCAGCGGGTCGCCATTGCTCGTGCGCTTGCCAATCAGCCGCTGCTATTGCTTGCCGACGAGCCTACGGGTAATCTTGACCCCGAGACAGCAGGGCGGGTGCATGCGGAGTTCCTCTCGCTGATACAGGAAGAGGGCCTGGCAGCACTTATAGCAACCCACAATATTGAACTGGCGCACAAGATGCACCGGGTTGTTCAATTGCAGGGGGGCCAGTTAGCGGAGATCACCCGATGAAGGCGGTTTTTCATCACAATCAGCTTGCGCACTTTCCAACACGATATCTGCAGCGCGGGCACATTGTTGATTTTCCCGAACAGCCTGAACGGGCGAAACGTCTGCTGAAAGGTGTCAGGGCCGCTGGTTGTGGCATGCATGCGGCGCGCGCGCACGGAGATGCGCATATTCTGTCGGTGCATACCGGACGCTATCTGAAGTTTCTGGCCAATGCCTACCGCCGCTGGAATCGCCCCAAGGGCAAGGCATTTGAAGAAGTCATGGCCAGCATTCGCCCGGTTGAAAAACCGGCCCGTTATCCAACTGATATCCTTGGTCAGGCGGGCTGGCATCAGCAGGATTTTTCCTGCCCGATTACCGAGCAGACCTGGATGTCGATCCGCGCCTCTGCCGATACCGCCTTGTCGGCTGCCGAACTGATTGTCGAGGGTGAAAAGTCGGCCTACGCGCTGTGCCGCCCACCGGGTCATCACGCCTACGCGGATCGGGCCGGCGGGTTCTGTTATCTGAACAACACCGCCATTGCCGCGCAGTCCATGCGCAAGAAATGGGACCGGGTCGCCATACTGGATATCGACGTGCATCACGGCAATGGCACCCAGGGCATTTTCTACGACCGTGCCGATGTGCTGACGGTTTCCATCCACGCTGACCCCCGCAAATACTATCCGTTTTACTATGGCTATGAGAACCAGCGCGGCAAAGGTGCGGGCAACGGCTACAACATCAATATCCCGGTTCCGGTAAAGTCTGACGATGAAGTCTGGATGGGCGCACTGGAACTGGCGCTGAGCGAAATCAGTGATGCGGCACCGGGTGCATTGGTTGTCGCACTTGGCCTGGACGCGCATGAAGCGGATCCGCTCAATGGCGGTGCGGTGACAACTCCCGGGTTTGCGCGCATGGCCAGTGCTATTGCAAAGCTCAGCCTGCCGACACTGATCGTGCAGGAAGGCGGCTATCTGACCGATGATCTGGAAAACAACCTCGCCAGCTTCCTGAAAGGTTTCGGTGGGTAGTCCGACCATGCCGGTGTAATTTACCGGCACACCGGACTAGACTTCGCCGACCATGACTGATTCACCACCTGCCAGCTTTATTCATCTGAGAACCCATTCGGCCTATTCCTTGTCCGAAGGTGCACTGAAGATCAAGACACTGGGCAAGCTTGCCACCGAGCAGGCCATGCCGGCGCTGGCCATTACTGACACAGGCAATCTTTTTGGTGCCCTGGAATTTGCCGAAGCGATGGCAGGATCAGGCATACAGCCGATTATCGGCTGCACATTGCTGGTCGACAGTGAAGATGGCCCGGAAGGCCCGGCACACACGAAGAATGCGCTTGATCTGTCGCGCCTGGTTCTGCTGGCCAAGGACGAGGCTGGATACCGCAACCTCCTGAAACTTTCCAGCAGGGCCTATCTGGACGCACCGGAAACGGAACTGCCGCACGTCGAGTTGGCGGTGATCGAAGAGTTCAGCGAAGGACTGATCTGCCTGACCGGTGGGCCGGGCGGATTGATCAACAAGCCGCTGGTGGAAAACCGGCGTCCTTTAGCGCAAGCGCGTATCGAGCGTTTGAAACGGGTGTTTGGTGACCGGCTTTACGTGGAACTGCAACGTCACGGCATGGACGATGAGCGTGCAGCCGAAGCAGGTCTCATAGATCTGGCTTACGAACTCGAAGTGCCACTGGTGGCGAGCAACGAGCCCTATTTTGCCAAGGCGGATGATTTTGCCGCCCATGATGCCTTGATCTGCATCGCCGAAGGCGAGGTCGTTGCCAACGAGAACCGTCGCCGGCTGACACCTGAACATTACTTCAAGTCGCAAGGTGAAATGGTGGCGCTGTTCGCAGACCTGCCTGAAGCGATCGAGAACACGGTGGAGATAGCGCGGCGCTGTTCGTGGTATCCGCATGCGATTGATCCGATCCTGCCAAAATTCACCTCCGGAGAAGACAGCCGTGACGAGGCGGAAGAGTTGCGGGTTCAGTCACGCGAGGGTCTGGCTTACCGTCTCGAGGCATTGGGTCTGGCCGACGGATATAAACGCGAAGACTACGAAAAACGGCTGGAATATGAACTGGGCGTCATCACTGGCATGGATTTCCCCGGCTACTTCCTGATCGTTGCCGACTTTATCAAGTGGGCGAAAGTACAGGGCATTCCGGTCGGGCCGGGACGTGGTTCAGGTGCAGGCTCGGTAGTTGCATGGTCGCTTACCATTACAGATCTGGATCCGCTGCGGTTCAATCTGGTTTTCGAGCGTTTTTTGAATCCCGAACGTGTGTCGATGCCGGACTTTGATATCGACTTCTGCCAGGACCGCCGCGACGAGGTGATCGCCTACGTGCAGAACAAGTACGGCAAGGGTCAGGTTGCCCAGATCATCACGTTCGGAAAACTGCAGGCCCGCGCCGTGTGCCGTGATGTGGGCCGCGTCCTGCAAATGCCATACGGCCAGGTTGACCGGCTGTGCAAGCTTATACCCAACAATCCGGCCAACCCGGTAACCCTGCAAGAAGCGATCGATGTCGAACCGCGCCTGCAGGACGAGCGCCGTCAGGACGAAACCACGGCGACCATGCTCGAGATCGCGCTCAAGCTGGAGGGATTGTATCGCCACGCATCAACCCATGCCGCCGGTGAGGTGATCGGTGATCGTCCTTTGGAAGAACTGGTGCCGCTGTACCGCGATCCGCGTTCGCCCATGCCGGTGACGCAGTTCAACATGAAGCTGGTTGAAAAGGCCGGCCTGGTTAAGTTCGATTTTCTGGGACTGAAGACCCTGACCGTGCTCGAAAAGGGCGTCAAGCTGTTGGCGCAGCGCGGCATTGAGATGGATTTTGCGGCACTGCCGCTGGATGACACTGCCACTTACGACATGTTGAAACGGGCAGAGACGGTTGGCGTGTTCCAGCTTGAAAGTTCCGGCATGCGTGACCTGATCCGCAAGGCGGAACCGGGCAACATCGAGGACATTATCGCTCTGGTGGCGTTGTATCGCCCTGGTCCGATGGAGAACATCCCGAAATACGTTGCCTCGAAGAAAGGCCTGGAAGCGCCTGAATTCCTTCATGAAAAACTGACCCATGTTGTCGAGGACACCTATGGCATCATCATCTACCAGGAACAGGTATTGCAGATTGCCCAGGTGCTGGCCGGGTACTCGCTGGGTGAGGCTGATCTGCTGCGCCGTGCCATGGGCAAGAAAATCCAGGCCGAAATGGATGCGCAAAAGGCGCGCTTTGTCTCCGGATCGGTTGAAAACGGGGTTGATCAGGGCGAGGCCGAAAAGATTTTTGAACTGGTCAACAAGTTCGCCGGTTATGGTTTCAACAAGGCGCACTCGGCCGCTTACGGGGTGGTTGCTTACCAGACGGCCTGGCTGAAAGCCAATCATCCTGTTGAGTTCCTGGCCGCCTCGATGTCGCTGGACAGCGGTAATACGGACAAGCTGCTGGTGTTCAAACGGGAAGCTGACCGCATGAAAGTGGTCATCAATCCGCCGAGCATCAATAAATCAGGCGTCGACTTCACAGTCGCAGACGGTGCCATACAGTATTCACTGGCGGCGCTGAAGAATGTCGGAGAGCAGGCCGTTGAACATATAATCGCAGTGCGCGAGGACGGCGGTCCTTTCAAGTCCCTCGGTGATTTTGCCCGGCGTATCGATCCGCGCATGATGAATAAACGCGCACTGGAATCGATCTCCAAGTCCGGCGGATTTGACGAGTTGAACCCGAACCGGGCGCAGGTGGTCAAAGGTGTCGAGGCAATCCTGGCGATGGCAAACCGCACCTCTACCGAAGCAGAGATCGGGCAGAACGACTTCTTTGGAGGCGGTGGTGACCACGGCGCCGAAGAACTGCCGTTGCACGCCGTTGAACCGTGGTTGCCGATGGATCAACTGGCGGAGGAGTTTGAAGCGGTCGGGTTCTATTTGTCAGGCCATCCGCTGGATGAGTATCTCTCGATCCTGCCGAAGCTGGGTGCTGACAGCTGGGAAGGTTTCCGCGTCAAGGCTTTGCGTGGTGCGTCTGCTGCACGTCTTACCGGCACCGTGACCTACAAGCAGGAACGCAGGGCGAAATCCGGCAACAAGTTTGCCTTCATCGGGTTTTCCGATCCCACCGGCCAGTATGAATGTGTGTGCTTTTCGGAAACCCTGAATGCATGCCGTGACCTGCTGGAGGCGGGCAAGCCTTTAATGGTCCGTGTTGAGGCAGATGTTGAAGGCGAAGATGTGAAGCTGCGGCTGCAAGGCGTGGATCTACTGGACGAAAGAGCCGACAGGGTTGAACAGGGCCTGGAAATTTTTCTGGATGACACCAAGCCACTGACGCTGGTTCAATCGAGATTGACCAATGGCGGCAATTCCTCGGTAGTGCTGAACTTGAGATTACCGGACGAACTGGAAGTCCGCTTCCGTCTGGGGGAAAAGTTTACCGTGAACCCCAAAATCAAGGCGGCGATAAAAGCCGTCCCGGGCGTAGTTGATGTACAGGATCTGTAACCGCTGTAACTGGAGCGCCTGACACATGGATGAGCTGGTCTGGATTGCATTTCTGGTAATCGGTATCTTTGCCTTGCCGATCATTCTGGCTGTTGTTGCCATGAACAAGGCCGAAAGAGTGTCGCGCGAGCTGTTCAAGCTTCGCAATGAAGTCAATCTGTTGCGCACGTCGGGGGTTCAGCCGCCCGCGCAGGAGACGGCAACCGAAGTTGCAGACACATTGCCGGCCATAGAACCGGAGACGGTATCAGAGCCCGAAAAGGAATTTGCCGCTGCGACTACAATGGCTGCAGGCAATACCAATGAAACGGCGAAGGTCACTGCTGAACCGTTGACAAAGCCCGCGCGATCCAGCCTGGAGGAAAACCTTGCAGGCACCTGGTTTATCTGGATCGGTGCCGTAGCCATCGGTCTGGCCGGTCTGTTCCTGGTCAAGTACATGTCCGATGCCGGCCTGCTTGGTCCGGGCATCCGCATCATTTTGGGTCTCGTGTGCGGGGCTGGACTGGCAGTTGCAGGTGAATGGCTCAGGCGCAAGCCGTCGCAGAAGCGATTTGCTGCCCTGAAGCCGGATTATGTTCCCCAGGCGCTGACGGCGGGTGGTCTGGCGGCGGTGTTTGCCAGCGTATATGCCGCCAATGCGCTTTATGGGTTTATCGGACCAACGGTGACTTTCGTTGGATTGGCCGCTACGGCTCTCGCCGCATTTGCATTGTCGGTAGTGCAGGGGCCATTTGTTGCGATTGTCGGTTTGCTCGGTGGTTTTGTGTTGCCGGTATTGATTGGCAGTGCGGATCCTTTCGCGCCGGGACTGTTTAGCTATCTCGGCTTGTTGTTTGCGGCGGTTTGCGCGGTCATGACGTGGCGGTCCGCCTTGTGGCTGGCGGTGTCGGCGACGGCTCTTGCCGGCGGTTGGGTCGTGCTGTGGTCAAACTCGTTTTTTGCAACCGGAGACGGCCTGACGCTTGGACTGTTTTGCGTGCTGATCGGCACAGGCTTTGCGTTTGCAGGCGGTGTGGCATCACGTGATGATCAGCCAGCCATCTGGCATTCGCCAATGTGGCCGAAGGATGTATTGCAGGTCGCTGCGGCAATGGCCGGCACAGTTGCCATGCTGCTGTTGCTGGTGCTGCTGGTGCGCGACGGATACGGCAATGGTTCGCTGATTGCGCTGGGCCTGTTCGCGATAACTGCATGCGTTGCTGCCATGCGCGCGCAGCGGTTTGATTTCCTGGCACTGATTGCCGGTCTTGGTATCCTGCTGGGCTTTGCCGAGTGGGGCGGCAGGCTGCATGTCGAAGGGTGGATCGACGGGTGGCTGGTGCCTGGCCAGAACGCCTGGGGACCGGAACCGTCAGCAGAGACCAGCGCCTATCTTAAATACAGCGCGGTGTTTGGCGGGGCTGTGCTGGCGGCGGGATTTGTCTTGTTGTGGCGTTCCGTGCGGCCATGGTTGTGGGCGACGCTCGGCTCGGTTGTTCCGATCGGATTGATGGTTGCAGCCTATGCAACCTTGCGTTCACTGGAGCCCAGCCAGAAATGGGCCTTTGCCGCCCTTGGCCTGGCTGCCGTATTTGTTTTCCTGGGCTCGCGGTTGCGCAGCGTTGCGGCTGATGAACCACCCCGGCTGGCGCTGGGCATATACGCCATGGCAGCGTGTGCGAGTATCGCCATGGCACTGAGCTTCGTGTTGCGTGACGCTTGGTTGTCCGCGTCGCTTGCCGCACTGCTGGCTGCGACCGGCTATATCTCCCGGTCCCTGGACCTGCCGCAATTGCGCTGGCCTGCCATACTGATCGCGCTCGCAGTGCTGGCGCGCCTGGGGCTCAATCTGCATGTGCTGGACTATGCAGACAGCCATTGGCTGGGCCGATACTGGGTGGTCTACGGGTATGGTCTGCCGCTGGTGATGTTCCATCTGGCCTGGCAGCAGTTTGGACGTGATGAGACCCGGGACCTGTTGTCGAAAGTGCTTGAAGGCGGGCGGATTGCACTTGTTGCCATGTTCGTGTCCGCTCTGATCCGGGTTGTGGTTGCCGGATCGCTGGGGGCTGAACGCCTGGGTCTGCTGGAAGCGGGGCTGCATATCACAAGCTGGCTGGTGAGTGCGGCTGCCTGCTGGCGGCGCTGGGGTGTCCATGGCGGCTTTATCGATTTGTGGGCCGGTCGGATACTGACAGCCCTTGCCTGTGGTGTTCTCGTTGCCGGGCCTCTGCTGGGCCTGAACCCGGTCTTTGACCGGCAGATGGTGGGCAACTGGCCTCTCGTCAATGCCCTGACGCCGGCCTATCTGCTGCCGGGCGTGTTGCTTGCCTTCATCGGTTATGTTTTGAGGAATCACTCGACGCTCCCGCTATGGCGCAAAGTGTGGCCACCAGCGTGTCTGGGGCTTGTGCTAGTGTGGCTGTCAATGGAGATACGCCGTGTCTTCCATGGCCCGGATGATCTTGATGCAACCTTCATGTCCACGCCGGAAAATTATACCTACTCCGCCGTCTGGCTGCTGTTCGCGCTGGCCTTGCTGGCCGCCGGGATTACCGCACGTGTTGCACAATTGCGCTATGCATCACTGGCGGTGCTGGTGCTGGTGGTCTTGAAAGTGTTTCTGGTCGATCTGTCGGACCTTGAAGGGCTTCTGCGCGTAGCCTCTTTCCTCGGGCTGGGGCTGTGTCTGGTCGGCATCGGCTTCATCTATCAGCGTTTCGTGCACCAGCCTCAGGATCAGCCGGCTACTTGAAACCGGCCGTCAGCAGGATGAACAGAAACATCAGGCCAACGCCGGCCACCGCCAGTTTCCAGGCATCCTGGCGGCGCTTGAGGCCGGGCAGGCCGAGCGGCTTGATGAACTGGATCAGGGCCAGCATGGCCATGAAGAGTGCGATAAGCTTGGTCATGCGCGCCACAATAGAGCCGCGCTTGATGTTCGCAAGGGCTTGCATCGCAACCCAATGCACCCTATAAGCCGCCCGTCCGCCGGGAGATGGTCTTTCAGCGAATAATTCACACGTGTCAGTGCGGTCTGTCTCACGCGGGGTTTCCCGCCACATAGAGGCAGCACCATCCGGTGCCGGTCAAATGGTCACTTTCTGTCACGGAGGAACAACCGGAAAAGGAACATGGCACATGGCTTTGCCTGATTATTCTATGCGCCAGCTGCTTGAAGCTGGCGTCCACTTCGGACACCAAACACACCGCTGGAACCCCAAGATGGGTTCATACATCTATGGTGCCCGCAACGGTATTCACGTGATGGACCTGTCGCAGACAGTGCCGCTTTTGCACCAGGCCCTGCTGGCCGTGCGCGACACGGTTGCAGGCGGTGGACGGCTGCTGTTCGTTGGTACCAAGCGCCAGGCGCAGGAACAGATCGCTGATGCAGCGCGGCGTTCAGCGCAGTACTTCATCAATTCCCGCTGGCTCGGCGGCACGATGACCAACTGGAAGACCATTTCCAATTCGATCAAACGGTTGCGCGAACTCGAAGAACTGTTTGACGGTGGCGCACAGGGATTTACCAAGCGTGAACAGCTGACGTTGACCCGTGAACGCAACAAGCTGGAGCTTGCACTTGGCGGTATCAAGGATATGGGCGGTGTGCCGAACATTCTGTTCGTTATTGACACCAACAAGGAAGCCATCGCCATCAAGGAAGCCAACCGCCTTGGCATTCCGGTGATTGCAGTGCTTGATTCAAACAGTGATCCTGCCGGTATCGACTTCCCGATCCCCGGCAATGATGATGCCGGCCGTGCCATCGCGTTGTACTGCGATCTGGTTGCGCGGGCTGCCATTGACGGTATTTCGGAAAGTGCAGCCGGCGCCGGTATCGACCTCGGTGCGGCTGAAGAACCCGCTGCTGAATTGGCCATTGCTGAACCGGCCCCTGCCGCTGAACCGGCACCGGTGGAAGCTGCACCAGCCGAAGCTGCACCAGCCGAAGCTGCGCCTGCTGCGGAAACTGCACCCGCTGCCGAAGCGGCACCTGCTGCAGGCGACGCTGATGATCTGTCCCGGATTTCTGGTGTAGGTCCTGTTCTCAGCGGCAAGCTGGCAGAGCTTGGATACACGACCCTGTCACAGATCGCCGCTCTGACACCTGAACAGGTGGCTGACATTGACGAGAAGCTCAACTTCAAGGGCCGCATCGAACGTGAAGACTGGATCGGTCAGGCCAAAGGCATGATTGCGGGCTGATCGCGTTTACATTCGCACATATTGGCTTCAGATGAAGCTTTAACGAGAAATTGAAAGGTATTGTCATGGCACAGATTACTGCTGCGATGGTGAAAGAACTGCGCGAAGCTACCGGCGCAGGCATGATGGATTGCAAGAACGCCCTGACCGAGGCTGACGGTGACATGGAAGCGGCGATTGACTGGCTGCGGGCCAAGGGACTGTCCAAGGCTGCCAAGAAGGCTTCTCGCGTTGCTGCTGAAGGACTGGTTGGCGTGAGCGTTGACGGCACCGTCGGCGCCGCTGTGGAAGTCAACTCCGAAACAGACTTTGTTGCCCGCAACCCAGAATTTCAGGGTCTGGTGACGACTGTTGCTTCTCTGGCACCTGCTGCAGGTGGTGATGTCGACAAGCTCAACAGCGCGGAATTTCCTGGTGCAGGCAAGAGTGTTGCAGACAAGATCACCGAACTGGTTGGCACGATCGGTGAAAACATGTCGTTGCGCCGCACTGCGTCGGTGAGTGTCGAAAATGGCGTTGTCGCGTCTTATGTCCACAATCAGGTGGCTCCAGGCATTGGCAAGATCGGCGTGCTGGTAGCCGTTGAAACCAATGCCGACAAGGCCGCTGCCGAAGCATTCGGCAAGCAGGTCGCCATGCACGTGGCTGCTGCTGCGCCGCTTGCACTGACGCCTGAAGAAATCAATGCGGACATTGTCGAGCGTGAACGCGCTGTGTTCACCGAGCAGGCCCGCGAAAGCGGCAAGCCGGACAACATCATCGAGAAAATGGTCGAAGGCCGTATCCGCAAATTCTATGAAGAATCGGTACTCCTGAGCCAGGCATTCGTGATCAACCCGGACCTGTCGGTTGCCAAGGCGGCTGAAGAAGCCGGCAAGGAAGCCGGTGGTGACATGAAGATCGCCGGCTTCGTGCGTCTGCAGCTTGGTGAAGGTATCGAAAAGGAAGCCGATGATTTCGCTGCAGAAGTTGCCAAAGCCGCCGGTGGCGCCTGAAGCGTTGCCAGGTCAGGATGGCTCCGGTTGCATCAGCTGACAGTCATAAACCTGATCGTTTCTAAAGCGTTAGGGCAACTATGTGTTTCCGACGAAACCATGTTGTTCTGGCGCGAATCGGCAATTTGAACGACAACAGACGGAGCTTGCGCATGCAGGCTCCGTTTCTTCTGAGAAAGTTGCAGCATGGGAACCGAACCTCCTTTTTCCAGAGTACTGCTG
>JABDRA010000297.1 GCA_013041995.1 Anderseniella sp.
GATGCCGGCAGTTCAGGCCGAAATACACAGCTCATCAAAACGCGACACCTGTGCGTCAAACCGGCTGTGCGGCCGGCCCCGGGCAAGGCACAGAGAGCATCCCACATCACAGTCAAGATTGGCGGACGGACAGAACGCATGACATCACGTAGAACATTCATCACCCGGTCTGCAGCCGCAGCCGCCGGATCACTACTGCCGTCCACAAGGGGATTTGCTCAGGACCTGTCCGATGCCGACATCGGAAAACTGCTGCTGCAGACGGTGTTTTCGGAGGCGCCTGATATCAAGGCCGCCATGCAGAAACTCGTCGCAAGAGGCAACAGGGACGTCATATCCAGCCTCATCATGCTGTCGCGCTTCACGGACGAGACCGAACCGGTGACGGAGGCGATTTCCGCACTGGCCGGTGAACCCCTGACCACATGGCGCGATGCCATGTTGTGGCAGGAAGCCCATCCGGATGTGAAATCGCACGCCGGTTACACGGAATTCAAGCTGCAATTGCTGGCCAGTATCGATCCGAAGTTTCTGGAGTTTTTCCAGGGCAATGCGGCAAAACCGGAAAACATGAAAATCCGTCTGGAGGAAATCACCTGGGGCGGTGTGGTGGTGGACGGCATTCCGTCACTGGACAATCCTGAGCTGATCGAAGCCGGTGATGCCGGTTACATGAAAGAGGACGACCTGGTGTTCGGTGTGGCCATCAACGGTGACGTGCGGGCCTATCCGCTGCGCATCATGGGGTGGCACGAAATGTTCAATGAGACCATTGGCGGCGTGCCGGTGGCCTTTGCTTATTGCACCTTATGTGGTGCCGGTATTCTTTTCGAGACCCATCCGGAGGGCAGGACGACGCCTTTCGTGTTCGGCTCGTCCGGTTTTCTGTATCGCTCGAACAAGCTGATGTTTGACCGGGGCACAAAATCCCTGTGGAACCAGTTTACCGGCCAACCGGTTGTCGGCCCACTGGTCAACAGCGGCGTCAAGCTCAAGATTCGCCTCGTCACAATCACCTCATGGCAACAATGGCGCACAGCAAACCCGACGACAAAAGTGCTGTCCCTGAAAACCGGGCATCGTCGCGACTACGGGTCAGGCGTCGTGTATAATGCGTATTTCGCCAGCGACGAACTCATGTTCCCGACGATCGTGCGGGACGAAAGCACGGTAAAGCGCAAGGATTATGTGTTCGGCATTCGCGGTCCGGCCGCATCCAAGGCATGGCCGGTTTCAGTGTTCGGTCCCGGCCGGGTAATCAATGACCGGGTCGGAAACCGGTCTGTGGTACTTGTCGGCAACAGCTCGACAAGAACCGTGCGGGCTTATGAAAGGGGTGACCGCGAGTTCCAGTTTGCCGGCAGCCAGCGCGAGATCACCGGGCCAGGCGGAAGCTGGAGTGTGGGTGAGGATGAACTCGCCGGTCCCGATGGCACAAAACTGGCGCGTATTGCCGGTCACATAGCCTACTGGTTTGCCTGGGACGGTTATCTGGGGGTGGCCAGCGAGTTATACCAAAGGAACTAACTATTGACCTTTTTGATGGAGTCAAATCCGGCCACTCTGGCAGGCGTGGTGCGCAGTGCGATGCGGTGCATCGGGCAAGCGCCGCAACGCACCAGATGGACGGATTTGGCCCACCGGAGGCCGGTTTTTCGCGTCCGCCGGACGTCGTTATGCTCCACTTGTGGTCGGGAAGACCACAGCGTGAAGCATGCCTAGCCAGCAAACGCGAAAAACCGGTCAAAAGGGTCAATAGTTAGTTCCTTTGGTATTATACAAGGACGGCTGATTTAATCTATTTTGCAGGCCCGGGGATAAACCTTGAGCTTTGGTACCCAGTCGCGTTTCAGGGCCGCCTGCATGCCGGTCCAGTAGCCCGTGCCCAACAGATCGCCATGACGGTCCGTGAATACCCGGCGCAGTTCGCGGTCTTCGATACGCAAGCCCGGCAGCATCTCTTCGGGCAGGAATATGATGCCGTCTTCGAAGAACCACGACGGGATATCCTCCTCGCCTTCCTCGCGGTCTGAATTGGTGCGTACCTTTATGTCCACCAGAGGTTCGACGGCGTCATAGTCGAACAGATAGACCCGGCCGTATTGATTGACGCCATAATTTCGCGCATCGAGATCACGGTTGAAAATGTTGGCGGCTGCATTGTTCTTGATGCAGTCGCCCAGTTCGATGATGGCATCTTCTGCCTGTGCCCTGGTCGCTGTTTCCATGTACAACGGTATCGGTACCAGTTTGGGTTGCACAATCAGGTGACTGAAGGCGACGCGATCTTCTTCAATACGGATGGAGCTGGCGGCAATGTCGGTCAACTCTTCCAGCAATGCATCATCGAACCAGCTGCGATCCATGGCCACGCGCTGATAAATGATGTTGTCGAGCATGGAAC
>JABDRA010000302.1 GCA_013041995.1 Anderseniella sp.
CACAAAGCCTGTCGGGCATTATATCGACAGCGTCTTCAACTCTTGCAGCGCTTGAGCACGGCTTGAAAAACACAACCTCGGAACTGTCACAGACCGTTGATGAAATCTCCACGCGGGCGAGTTTTGTCGGCACCGAGATTTCCGGCCAGACAGCCCGCATGGAACAGATGTCGGGTACACTGGTCAACGAAATGCGGGTGTTCTCCGACAGCGTGAGCGGCCAGGTTTCGACCATGCAGGAAACTGCACAGCGCATGAACACCGAAGGCATGCAGTTCGGTGACAGTCTGCGTCAGCTTGAAGGCAGTGTGACCTCCGGCATTCGTGAAAGCCTTGAAGAAGTGCGCGGTGTTCGCGTCGAGCTTACCCAGGGCATTGAGCAGGTGACGGCAGCGACCACCGAACAGATGCGTCTTGCGGCTGAACAGAACACCGAGATGATGAAGCTTGCCGGCGAAAGCGTCACGCATTCGGTGCGCACCACATCCGGCGAAATTGTAAAATCCGTCCAGCAGTCAACCCAGTCGGTCAACGAGCAGTTGCAGGCGGCATCGGAACAAAACACCGAGATGATGAAGATCGCCGGCGACACCGTTGCGCAAAAAGTGCACTCCGCGTCTGGTGAAATTCTCCAGTCTGTTCAACAAACAGCGCAATCAATCAATGAGCAACTGGAGGCTGCAGGCGAGAGCGTTGCACAGGCAGTCATGTCCACTTCCGGCACAGTTGTGCAGACAGTGCAGCAATCGACCCGGACCGTCAGTGAACAGCTGCAGTCTTCAGCAGATGCCCACACTGCCATGATCGCCGATTCCGGCAACCGTATCACCGACAATGTACGCGCTGCATCAGGTGAAATGGTATCGTCCATCGAACAGTCTTCCGAAGCCGTGGTAGGTCAACTCCGGACGGTGGCGGACGAAAGTGTTGCCATGGTCAAAGGCACCGGCGAGAACGTCACACAGGCCATTCGTTCGACCTCAGGTTCCGTTGTCACGACAATGCAGGCGACATCGGACGACATCCTCGGCCAGATCAAGCTGGTCGGTACGGATGTGGCAGAGTCTGTGCAGATCACATCTGAAGTCGTACTCCGCAACCTCAATGAAGTCGGTTCCGAAGTCACTGATCGTGTTCAGTCAGCCGGCCAGAATGTGGTCTCCAATCTGCAGACCACCGGCAGCACCGTTGCCTCCAGCCTTGAGACAACCAGTGTCAAGGTTGTAGAGACCCTTATGGAATCGGGCGAAAAAATTGCCCGCGACACTGAGGCGTCTTCCGACATCATGCTCGCCTTCATCAATGAAAGCGGCGACAAGGCATCTGCAGCCCTTGCCGAAGCCGGCAACCAGGTCAACGAGCGCTTGCTTGGCACCACGAGCGAAATGACCAACCTGCTCAATTCATCGGTAGAAAAAGTTGCCCAGCGCCTGACCTCGGCATCATCCGCCGTCGGTGAACAAATCGATCTGTCCGGCACAGCTCTCACCGACAGGCTGTTGTCAATCTCGGGCGAATTTGTCCAGAACGTCGCCACTGCGCGCGATGAAGTCTATGCATATATGGAAGACGTGTCGGGCAAGATGTCCGGTACGCTTGAAGTGGCTTCCGGTGATCTGTTCAAGCGCTTTGAGGTTATTACCGAAGAGATTACCGGCAAACTGGAGACATCTGCAGGCACACTGTTCAATCGGGTTGAAACGGCAACGTCACACATGTCCGGTCATCTGGATGAGTCCACGGCTCGTCTGTCCGGACAGATCGAGGAGACGTCCGACGCCATGGTGGTTCGTCTCGAAGGGGCCACGACCCGCATGGCAGGCCTCCTGGACACGGCATCTGTTGGCATGACAGGCAAACTCGAGGCCACCTCGAACGCGCTCGCAGATCGTCTTGACACGTCATCTGAAACGCTGACCGGCAAACTGCAGGCGACGGGTAGCGAACTTGCCGCATTGCTGAGTTCGTCTTCGGAAGAACTGACCGGCAAGCTCGAAAGCACAAGCACGGAAGTAACCGAACGCCTGAGCACCAATTCGACGCAACTGACCAACCGGCTCGAAAGCGTGACATCGCGCGTCGCCGATGCCCTGGATCAGGCATCGGTTGAAATGTCCGACAAGCTGGACACCACAACCGCAGCAATCGCTCAGCGGCTTGACGGTTCTACCGGCCAGTTGACCAACCGGTTGACGTCGATCCTGGATAGCTCAACCGGCGAGTTGACGGGTCGTCTTGAAGGTGCCACGTCACACATGGCTGAACTGCTGAACGCCACCTCATCTGAAATGACCGGCAAGCTTGATGCCACGACAAATGAACTGGTCGAGCGCCTCGATAGTTCATCCAGCTCCGTTTCCGAACGCCTGGAAGGCTCTACGTCCCGCATGGCCGAGCTATTGAACAGCGTGACGGCTGAAATGACAGGAAAGCTGGACACCACCACCAATGCTTTGGCTGACCGCCTTGACGCCTCTTCCGGCGCCATGACAGGCCGGCTCGATGAAGTGTCGCTGCTGCTTACCGACCGTCTTGATTCAACCTCCTCCAGCCTGACGACACGTCTTGACACTGTGGCTGACACCATGAGCAATCTGATCACCCAGCTCAAGGATCGTTCCGGCACTGTACTCAGTCAGATCGAGGGCATGTCCGGCAAGCTGGATAACACCACATCTGAATGGTATTCCCATGTGGAACGCGCCAACCAGGAGATGTCCACGCGCTTCGAAACAACGACAGCCGAAGTCGCCGAGACCATGGAAAAGACCGGTGCAGCCATGTTCATGCGCCTCGAAAACAACTCCCGTGAAATGGGCAAGCGTTTCGATCTGGCCAGTACACTGCTCGAAGAGATCACCACAGATGTGATAACCCGCATGGATGCATCCGGCGAACAGTTCTCCAAGATGCTGGACGAACGCGCAGCGCGCGTGTTCAACGAACTGGGCACCGCCCGCACCGCGTTTTCCGAAGGTCTGGACGGCGCCGCGCGTGATCTCGTTGCCGAGCTTGGCCGTGCGTCAATATCATTCGCTGACAATATGGAAGAAAACACCCAGTCGATTTCGGCCCGGTTTGAAACCAATGCCGCAAGCGTCATCAATCACCTGACCCAGTCAGCCGGGGAATTTGAAACCCGTGCCAGTGAAGCATCGCGGCGCCTTGAGGACACCGGTTCAAAATTCGCCACCCATACCGACCAGGCCTACACCATGATGGCCGAAGCCCTGAAGGATACCGCCGGTGAACTGGACCAGCGTATCGACACCGTGTCGACAGCGCTCGTAGGCCGTCTCGACACCACGTCCGGCAAGATTTCCGAACGCCTGGAAAGTGCGTCGGAAAAGGTTGATCGTGCAGTCACCAACTTCAACGAGCGTCTCGACCGCCTGATGGAAAGCCGCGACACCCAGATGGCCGGGCTTTTGCAGAAACTCGGCAAGAAATCGGAAGAAGTCGACGGCATCATGGAACGCTACATGGAGCGCGTCGAACATTCTCTGTCTGACGCCAACAAGCGCACAGACGAACTTGGTCGTCTGATAACGTCACAGTTCACGGCCGCTTCCGACAACATGCAGGAAGAGATCAAAAAGATCGAGGCAATCTCCGATGAGCAGGTCAGCCGTGCGGCCCGCAACATCATCTCCCAGCATGCAGAAGTCGTGCGCCAGCTCAACACAACCATGTCCGGGTCCACCGAGGAATTCTCCTCAACCGCAGATGAAATGCGCGAGGCTGCGGCCAGTGTGGTTCGCGAAATCGAATTTGCCCGCGGCGAAGTGCGCCGTGCCGTACTGGAAC
>JABDRA010000304.1 GCA_013041995.1 Anderseniella sp.
AGAACCTGATGGGCATCTTCCGCTTCATTTTCAGCTTCACTGAAGAACAGATTGATACGGGTGATAAGATCGTCAAACGCCATGATGTCATCCCTCCTTCTTGTTGGCGGCTTTCCATGCGGCGAAGCCGCCTGCCAGTGAGAACACATCTGAAAATCCCATATCCTGCAGCGTCTTTGCTGCAAGTGTCGAGCGCCCGCCGGTTCCGCAGAACAATACAATACGTTTGGACGAATCCAATTCCGGAAGATGCGCCGGACACTCTGGGTCTGCATGAAATTCAAGCAATCCCCGTGATGCATGTATGGAGCCGGGTATGGTACCGTCAGTCTCGCGTTCGGTTGCTTCGCGAACATCCACAACCACCACATCCGGCTCATCCTGCAGGTAGGGAAAATCCTGCACTGAAACCGTTTCGATCACGGCGTTCGCCTGCGCCAGCAATGCCTTGAAACCAGTCTTTAGCACGGTACTTCCTCACATAGGTTATTTGAACGGTACTCTAACACAATTCCACACTCCAGACCTGCATAACAGCCAGGCGCAAGCACCCTGCGTTGCATTATCGCCATAATGAATGTTTTGCGCGGCCTGCCTTTGATCTGAATCATTTTGAGCCGCACTCACTGCGCCTATCTTGACGCAAGCATTGCGATGAAACATCTGGCGCAGGAATCACATCCAGACCACACGCGATCGAACCATCAGCAAGGCAACAGGCATTTCAACAGAAGGCAAGGTCCATGAAGCTCAGAACCTGGATAGTGCTTGGTGTTGTTGCTATAGCCGGCTCAGCAGGCGGATACGTCTACTGGCAACAGCAGTTCGCAGCGCAATTGCCCGCCGGCATTGTCAGTTCCAATGGCCGCATTGAAGCTGAGCAGGTCAACATATCCAGCAAGCTTGCAGGCCGCGTAGCTGAAGTCCTTGTTGACCAGGGTGACATGGTGGATGCCGGGCAGATTGTCGCCCGCATGGATGCCGGAGAGATCAATGCGCAAGTGCGGCGCGCGCAAGCCGAAATACGGCGCGCAGAGAAAGCAAAACTCGAAGCAAGTGCGTCTGTCATTCGCGTCAGAAGCCATCTGAAATTCACTGAAATTGAGCTTGCCCGAGTACAGAAACTGCATCGAAAAGGCTTTGCCACGACCGAGAAACTGGATCAGCGTCACAACGAACTGCAGGCCGCTGATGCCAACTATCGTGCTGCCTTGGCCGGTGTCGAACAGGCCGATGAAACCATCACATCGGCAAAAGAAGAACTGGCCCGGCTGACATCGATACTTGATGATACCACACTGAAAGCGCCGCAACGCGGACGTATCCAGTACCGGTTGGCGGAACCCGGCGAAGTTGTAGCTGCCGGCGGCAACATTCTGACGCTTCTGGATATCGCAGATGTCTACATGACGGTTTTCCTGCCGGCTTCCGATGCCGGTCTGCTCACACTGGGAAGCGATGCCCGGATCATTCTCGATCCGATCCCGCAATATGTCATTCCCGCTACAGTTTCGTTCGTCGCCGCCGAGGCACAATTCACGCCGAAGGCTGTGGAAACGGCACAGGAACGCGCCAAACTGATGTTCCGGGTAAAACTGACCGTTGACCCGAAATTGCTGCGCAAACATGAGGATAGGGTGAAAACCGGGGTTAGAGGATTAGCCTATCTGCGGTTGCCACAGGCTCAGGAGTGGCCAGAAAACCTGACTGTCAAGTTGCCGGAATGACACCTGTTTCAGATAGTGTGGCGCAACTCGCATCTGTCACTCACAAGTACGGCGAAGTGGCTGCTCTCGATGATGTAACCGTGCAGATCCCGTCCGGATGCATGGCCGGCCTCATTGGTCCCGATGGCGTTGGCAAGTCCACTTTGCTCGCACTGATTTCAGGCGTCCGCAAAATACAAACCGGGCGTGTCCGCGCACTGTCCGGCGACATGCAGGATAAAAGCCACCGTCAGCACTGCTTCAACCGCATTGCCTACATGCCGCAAGGCCTGGGCAAAAACCTCTACCCCACACTCAGCATCTACGAGAACCTGGATTTCTTCGCCAGACTATTTGGTCAAGGCCGTGAGGAGCGTCACAGGCGGATTGGCGAGCTTCTGCAGGCAACGGGGCTTGCCCCGTTTCCCGATCGTGCGGCGGGAAAATTGTCCGGCGGCATGAAGCAGAAACTCGGGCTGTGCTGCGCCCTTATCCATGACCCTGATCTGCTGATCCTGGATGAGCCAACGACCGGCGTCGATCCGCTTTCAAGACGCCAGTTCTGGCAGCAGATTGATCGCATACGCGCCCGCCGCCCCGGCATGAGCGTAGTCGTTGCGACCGCCTATATGGATGAGGCGGAAGAGTTCGACTGGCTGGCAGCAATGGATGATGGAAAGATCATCGCCACCGGGTCACCGTTAGAACTGAAATCTCAAACCTCTGCACATACACTGGAGGCTGCCTTTATCGCGCTGCTACCAGAGCACAAGCGGTCCAGGCACAAACAGATAATCGTGCCAGAACGCGTCGGGGGAGACGGGCAATTTGCCATTCAGGCCAGTGGACTGACAAAAAGGTTTGGAAATTTCACTGCTGTTGATCATGTAAGCTTTGACATCGAGCGGGGCGAAATCTTCGGCTTCCTCGGGTCCAATGGCTGTGGCAAGACCACGACAATGAAAATGCTGACCGGCCTGCTG
>JABDRA010000307.1 GCA_013041995.1 Anderseniella sp.
ATCCAGTACGCCCATTTCGGACGCCAGCATGACAAAGCCGTCACTGGAGACCAGGTAACGTGCCGGACGCAGACCATTGCGGTCCAGCGTCGCGCCGATCTGGCGGCCGTTGGTGAATGCAATGGCAGCAGGTCCGTCCCACGGTTCCATCAGGGCTGCGTGATACTCGTAGAAGGAACGGCGGTTTTCGTCCATCAGCGGGTTGCCGGCCCAGGCTTCCGGGATCAGCATCATCATGGCATGTGACATCGGGTAACCGGCAAACTGCAGCAGCTCCAGCGCGTTGTCGAAACACGCCGAGTCGGACTGGCCCTCGTAGGAGATCGGCCACAGTTTTTCCATGTCGGCGCCGAACAGGTCGGAACTCATAGTTGCATAGCGTGCCGCCATCCAGTTGTAGTTGCCGCGCAAGGTGTTGATCTCGCCATTGTGGCAGATCATGCGATAGGGATGAGCCAGCGGCCATGACGGGAAGGTGTTGGTGGAGAAGCGTTGATGAACCAGCGCCAGGGCAGAGGTGACCTCGGGGTTTTTCAGGTCGTTATAGTAGTCGCCGAGGTTCACGCCGAGCACCAGACCCTTGTAGATAATGGTGTCCGGTGACATGGACACCACATAATAGCCGGAACAGTCGGTGTCGGTGATGGAGGTGACCCTGTTGGACACCACCTTGCGCATGACGAACAGCTTGCGGGCGAAAGCGAGCGGGTCTGTGTCCTTGAAGCCGGGCCCGCGGGTCACGAATACCTGACGATGGAACGGTTCCGTCGGCAGAACGGAAGTGCCGAGAACCTCCTTGTTGACCGGTACGTCGCGCCATCCCGCAACTTCGAGGTCTTCTTCCAGCGCGGCCTTCGCGAAAATCTGTTCAATGCGTTCACGCACCGCCGGATCACGAGGCAGGAACACAAACCCCACGCCATAATCGCCAGCGCCCGGCAGCTTGAAGCCGAGCCGTTTTGCTTCTGTAACGAAGAAATCATGGGGGATCTGCAACAGGATGCCGGCGCCGTCTCCGGCTTTCGGGTCTGCGCCCACGGCACCGCGGTGTTCGAGATTTGCCAGAATGCGCAATCCGTCTGCAATGACGCGGTGGCTCTTGTCATTGTTGATGTTGGCGATCATGCCGACACCGCAGGCATCATGTTCGTTGGCAGGATCATAAAGCCCGGTTTTTGCGGGCAGGCCGGCCTGTGTCAAAGCCTTCGAGCGTGCAGAAACTTCGTATGTCATGTCCGGCGATCCTTGGCTGTTTTGCGAACGTCTGTCTCTCGTGCCTGACGAAGACCGCACGACGCGGCTGTAAAACTTTTATGTCTGGAGAATTCCGGCGACTGTCTGATGGCGTGGTCTTCAGCTACACGGACACCAAGTTCGTTGCCTGCTTGCCACCTTGAACGTCTCGCCTGCAAATCCCTCCGCTTTTTGGGAGAACTGCGTGGTTGACGTTCTTAAAAGCGTTTGAGCGTCGTGCGTTTTCCCGGGGTCAGGCAGACCGTGCCTTGACGTTTCTGTTTGGTTTTAGCCGTCATCGTGCTGCTGCTCGATCTTTTTCGGTGGTCTGCCATAATTTAGGTCAGTTTTGCTGACCTAAACTCCCAGTTGTATTGCCAGAAATCTATCCAATATGCAAGCGGTCTTGGTGCCAGTGGTTTACCGGATTATCTGGATTGTGGCGGGTGTGCCGGATTGGCCGACTGTGATACTCAGTCGGCGTAAACCAATATAACCGCGAGCATGGGGATCGATCGATGAATTTCGGCAGTGATAATGTCTACGGCGTGCATCCGGCAATCATGGATGCGGTCGTGACGGCCAACTCGGGCACGCAAGGCTCCTACGGAACGGATGTTTACACACGCAAGGCACAAGAGCAGCTTGGTGCCCTGTTTGAATGTGAGCTGGATGCATTTCTGGTGCTGACCGGCACTGCCGCCAACAGTTTGTGCCTGTCCGCCATGACCCCGCCATATGGGGCAGTTATCTGCCATGGTGACGCGCATATACTGGTGGATGAATGTGGCGCCCCGGAACTGTTCACTGGTGGCGCAAAATTGATTGGGGTCAATGACCCTTTGGGTAAACTGCAGCTGGGCAGCATTGAAAATGTGCTCACCGGTTTTACGCGCGGCGAACATGATCCGAAACCGGCTGCAGTGTCTGTAACCCAGGCCAGCGAACTGGGCACGGTCTATTCGAATGATGAGATTTCTGCGATTGGGAAACTGGTCCATTCGCGGGGCATGAAACTGCATATGGATGGTGCACGCTTTGCCAATGCACTGGTGTCTGAGGGATGTACGCCTGCCGAAATGACCTGGAAATCAGGCGTCGATGCGCTGTCTTTCGGAGGCACAAAGAACGGCGCGATGGCCCTGGAAG
>JABDRA010000182.1 GCA_013041995.1 Anderseniella sp.
AGCCGATATTGCCCAGCTTGGCATTGGCCGGAAGTTCCAGAAACCAACGGTGTTTGAAAACCAGACTGTATCTCAGAACCTCGAGCTGGCGCTGGCAGGTGCCCGGCGGGTAGTGGATGCGCTGTCCTGGTTTGCATCACCGGCTGACGGCGAACGTCTCGCACAGATACTGGAAACCATTCGCCTGCCGGATGCGCGCGCCAGAATGGCCCGCGAACTGTCGCATGGCCAGAAGCAATGGCTCGAAATCGGCATGCTGCTGGCGCAGGATCCGAAAGTGCTGCTGATTGATGAACCGGCTGCCGGCATGACCGATTCCGAGACGGTTGAGACAGCGCGATTGTTGCGCGACATCGCCAAAGATCACTCGGTCATTGTCGTCGAGCATGACATGGCCTTTGTGCGCGATCTGGATGTGAAGGTGACCGTTCTGGCCGAAGGATCTGTGCTGGCGGAAGGCTCGCTTGATGTGGTGAGCGCCAACGAGCAGGTCATCGAAAGTTATCTGGGAAGGTAGCCGTCAGATGCTCAGTATCACAAATCTGGACCTTCACTACGGGGCAGCCCAGGCGCTGCGCGAGGTCAGTCTCGAAGTGCCCGCAGACAAGGTCACCTGTGTTATGGGGCGCAATGGTGTCGGCAAGACCAGCCTGTTGGGGGCGATTGTTGGTCAGTTGCCGATCACCAGGGGCGAGATTGTCTGGAACGGCACTTCAGTCACACGTGCATCGTGTGAAGACCGTGCGCGTGCCGGCGTGGCCTACGTGCCCCAGGGACGGGAAATATTCCCGCTGCTGAGTGTGCGCGAAAATCTGCAGACCGGATTGTTTGTGCTGCCGCGCAGGGACCGCGTGATATCGGATGAGATATTTGAGCTGTTCCCCGTGCTCAAGGATATGCTGTCTCGCCGCGGTGGTGACCTGTCCGGCGGGCAGCAGCAGCAACTGGCAATTGCCCGTGCACTTGTAATGCGGCCAAAACTGCTCATTCTTGACGAACCGACAGAGGGCATACAGCCGTCGATTATCAAGGATATTGAACGTGTTATATCTTTACTGCGTGAACGCGGCGGCATGAGCATCCTGCTGGTTGAGCAGTATTTCGAGTTCGCCCGCGCGCTTGCAGATACCTATGCGGTCATGGACCGCGGTGAAATCATCATGGCAGGCGAAATGCGCGACGCTGATGAGAAAGCCATTTTGAAGCATATGACGATCTGATGGAGACATGTGTGCCAGCCAGCAGAGCAGGAAAACCACCTAAAGCCGGGCTCAGGCTAGTAGCTGCGGGCGGTGAAACGCTGAACAGTCAGACCATGCAGCGTTCACAGGGTGCCGTCCGTATATCGTTCAAACCATGTGACGATGGCCGCACGGCGTTGTGCGACCTGTATCAGCAAGGCTGCCTGAAGGCGCGCTTGCCAAAACAGACGGCCCCTGGTCATGAAGCTATCCTGATCAACACGGCGGGTGGGCTGACCGGTGGGGATGCGCTGAGCGTCAATGTGGCCTGGCAGGCCGGCACCCGTGCAGCCATCACGACACAGGCTTGTGAACGCATCTACAAGTCTACCGGCGAGGATGCTGTTATTGCCTTGCGGTTAACTATCGCCGATGAGGCAACCGGCTGCTGGCTGCCGCAGGAAACCATTTTGTTTGAAGGCGCCAGGCTTGATCGCAAGACGCATGTGTCGCTGTCGGAAAAAGCCACATTGATTGCCTGTGAAGCGGTCATCATCGGGCGGCCTGCCATGGCTGAATATGTACACACCGCCACCTTGCGCGATGAGTGGATCATCGAACGTGATGGCAGGGTCGCCTTCATTGACCGGTTGAATCTGACGGGAGATGTCTCGGCGTTGCTGGATGAAACTGCAATTGCAGGCGGCGCCCGGGCTTTTGCCAGTGTGATAACGGCAGGGCCTGATACGGCGCGCCATTGCGACCTGGCGCGGAAAATCATTGGCGAACACGGTATAGTCGGCGGCAGCAGTGATCTTGATGGTGTATGCCTGACGCGAATTCTGGCACCGAGCGGCCATCAACTTCGCAAAACAGTAATGCCGATACTTGCTGCCCTGTGCAGTGCAGACTTGCCCCGGGTATGGACGTGTTGATTGCAGAAAGGAGAGTGCAGTGAATTTGACACCGCGTGAAAAAGACAAATTGCTGATTTCCATGGCTGCGATAGTAGCTCGTCGCCGCCTGGAACGCGGCGTCAGGCTGAACTATCCCGAAGCCATCGCCCTGATCTCGGACTTTGTTGTCGAGGGCGCGCGTGATGGCACCAGCGTTGCACAGTTGATGGCGGACGGGGCGCAGGTCATTACCCGCGATCAGGTCATGGAAGGTGTTGCCGAAATGATCCACGACGTACAGGTCGAGGCAACTTTCCCCGATGGCACCAAGCTTGTCACCGTGCACGAACCCATCCGCTAGGGTCAGGACCCTAATAAGAGGCGATATGAAACATGATTCCTGGTGAATACATGGTCAAAGACGGCGAAATCGTCCTGAACGAAAACAGTGAGGCGACAACACTGCTTGTGGCCAATGCCGGTGACCGGCCGGTTCAGGTCGGGTCCCACTATCATTTCTTCGAAACCAATCCGGCGCTGGAGTTTGACCGGGAACAGGCACGTGGCATGCGGCTTGATATTGCAGCAGGCACAGCCGTCAGGTTCGAGCCCGGTCAAAGCCGGGAAATTGATCTGGTGCCGATGGCAGGAACACGTCAGGTCTATGGATTTAACCAGAAGATCATGGGGGACCTGGACTGATGCCGGCAGCCATTTCACGTAACACCTATGCGGCAATGTATGGTCCGACCACCGGAGACAAGTTACGGCTTGCTGACACAGACTTGTTCATCGAGGTTGAAAAGGACCTCACAACCTATGGCGAGGAAGTGAAGTTCGGTGGCGGCAAGGTCATCCGCGATGGTATGGGGCAGTCGCAGGTCACCCGCGCCAACGGCGCCGTTGATACGGTGATAACCAATGCGCTGATTGTTGATCACACCGGCATCTACAAGGCTGACATTGGCCTCCGGGACGGCCTGATTGCCGCCATCGGCAAGGCTGGAAACCCGGATACGCAACCCGGTGTCAACATCATCATCGGACCATCGACTGAAGCCATTGCCGGTGAAGGCAAGATACTCACCGCCGGTGGTTTTGATGCGCACATCCATTTCATCTGCCCGCAACAGATCGAAGAAGCCTTGTACTCGGGCGTTACCACCATGCTGGGCGGCGGCACGGGACCGGCGACCGGAACCAATGCGACCACGTGTACGCCTGGTGCCTGGCATATGCAGCGCATGATGGAGGCAGCAGAAGCCTTTCCTGTCAATCTCGGGTTTTCCGGCAAGGGCAATGCATCATTGCCCGAAGGCCTGGTTGAAATGGTTGAGGCCGGTGCCTGCGCGCTCAAACTTCATGAGGACTGGGGCACCACGCCGGCTGCCATCGACTGCTGCCTGTCTGTTGCAGATGACATGGACGTCCAGGTGATGATCCACACGGACACGCTGAACGAGTCCGGTTTCGTTGAAAACACCATTGCCGCCATCAAGGGCCGCACCATTCACGCGTTCCATACCGAAGGGGCAGGCGGCGGTCATGCACCGGATATCATCAAGGTATGCGGTGAGCTCAATGTCATTCCATCGTCCACCAACCCGACGCGCCCCTATACCGTCAACACCGTGGACGAGCACCTCGACATGCTGATGGTGTGTCATCATCTGGATGCGTCAATTTCAGAAGATATTGCTTTTGCTGAAAGCCGTATCCGCAAGGAAACCATCGCAGCAGAAGACATCTTGCAT
Organism: Anderseniella sp.; assembly: GCA_013041995.1. Classification (GTDB taxonomy): domain Bacteria; phylum Pseudomonadota; class Alphaproteobacteria; order Rhizobiales; family Aestuariivirgaceae; genus Anderseniella. The sequence goes on from JABDRA010000182.1 coordinate 3,832, forward strand.
GACATGGGGGCATTCTCGATCATCGCGTCGGACAGCCAGGCCATGGGGCGTGTCGGTGAAGTCCTGATCAGGACCTGGCAGACAGCCGACAAGATGAAGCGTCAGCGCGGCCGCCTGCCGGACGAGACAGGTGAAAACGACAATCTGCGGGTGCGCCGATACATTGCCAAGTACACGATAAACCCGGCCATCGCGCATGGCATGGCAGACCATATCGGGTCGGTCGAAGTCGGCAAACTGGCCGACCTGGTGTTGTGGACGCCGGCATTCTTCGGGGTGAAGCCGGATATGATACTCAAGATGGGAACCATTGCGGCGGCACCCATGGGCGATCCCAATGCCTCAATTCCGACCCCGCAGCCGGTGCATTGCAGACCGATGTTCGGGGCATTCGGCAAGGCACTCACAAAAGGCCGGGTGACGTTCGTTTCCCAAGCCGGAATGGCGGCCGGGATCGGGGAAAAGTATGATCTGGCCAGCAAGGTGCTGCCGGTGAAAAATACCCGCAGCATCGGCAAGAAGGACATGGTCCTGAACGACCTGATGCCGAAGATCTCTGTCGATCCGGAAACCTATGAAGTTCATGCCGACGGTGAGCTGCTGACATGTGAACCTGCCGAGGTGCTGCCCATGGCACAGCGGTATTTTCTGTTCTGAGGTAATGCATCGATGACCCAATTACGAGCAATCAAATGTCTGGCTGCCGGAAGCTGGCGGGCCGACCCCTTGTGCGCCGTCACCTTGAATAAGGATCAGCGCCATCGCCGACGAATTGTCCTGAGCAGTGACACCGGCCTGGAATTCCTGCTTGATTTGCCTGACGCAATCCAGCTTTGCCATGGCGACGGCCTGCAACTCGAAGACGGCCGGGTGATAGAGGTGCTCGCAGAAGCTGAGGAATTGCTGGAAGTACGCGGGCAAGACACACATCATCTGCTGAGACTGGCCTGGCATCTGGGCAACCGGCATCTCGAAGCACAAATCGAAGACGGCCGTATCCTGGTCAGGCGCGACCATGTCATCGAGGACATGTTGACCGGCCTTGGGGCGACAACGGCGCATGTGGTTGAACCGTTCAGTCCGCAAGGCGGCGCATATGCTGATCACGGGCAGGGCGGTCATCACCATCACCATCATGCAGGTCACGGCCATGACCACTAGTCACAATCCAGGGCTGTACAGGTTGCTGACCTGGCTGTCGCCGTCCTATCCGGTCGGCGCATTCAGTTACAGCCAGGGTCTTGAAACGGCAATTGCCCGGGAACTTGTGCAGGACACTGCATCATTGCAGGCGTGGATTGAAAGTTCATTGTCAGGCGGGATATTGTGGTCGGACGCAGTGCTGTTTGCTTGTGCTCACGAAGCAGCCCCTGTTGCCGGTTCCAGCAGTTTGAGTGAGGTGGTTGAGTTCGCGGCTGCATTCCAGCCGTCCTCGGAACTGCGCCTGGAAACTATGGCGCAGGGAGACGCATTTCTAAAGGTCACGATGCAGGCCTGGCCATGCGGGGCACTGGAAAAACTGATGCGGATCAGGCGTCGCGAAATTGCCTATCCGGTAGCGGTAGGTTGTGCTGCGGCCGGTCATGGCATTGGCCTGAATGCCGCCCTTGATGCCTGGGCGCATGCTTCGGTGTCCAATCTTGTGTCTGCAGCCGTTCGCCTGGTGCCGCTGGGCCAAACCCAGGGGCAAGAGGTTCTGGCATCCGTTGAACCTGCTATTGCCGATGTGGTCGAGCTGGCACAGCAGACATTGCTCTGCGATATCGCAACCAACAGTTTTGTTGCTGAGATTTGCTCCATGCAACACGAGACTCAAACCACGAGGTTATTCCGCTCATGAACTCTTCCAACGGCCCATTGCGCATTGGTATCGGCGGCCCTGTCGGCTCCGGCAAGACCACGCTGACCCAACGCCTGTGCGAAGCCATGCGAGAAAACTATTCCATCGGTGTCGTCACCAACGACATCTATACAAAGGAAGACGCCTTGATGCTGGCCAGGCTTCAGGCCCTGCCGGAAAACCGTATCATCGGTGTCGAGACGGGCGGGTGCCCGCATACGGCCATTCGCGAAGACGCCTCGATCAACCTTGCCGCCATTGCCGACCTGACAAAACGTCACGATGACCTGGATGTGGTCTTTATCGAATCCGGTGGCGACAACCTGGCTGCTACCTTTTCGCCGGAACTGGCGGATTTGACCCTGTACGTGATCAGCGTCTGCCAGGGAGAGGAAATCCCCCGAAAAGGCGGTCCCGGTATTACCCGGTCGGACCTGCTGGTGATCAACAAGACGGACCTTGCACCGCATGTAGGTGCCGATCTTGAGGTCATGCGGACCGATGCGGACCGGATGCGCAACGGCGGCAAAACCAGTTTCACCGATTTGAAACGTCAATCAGGTGTTGAGGAGATTGTTCAGTTCCTTGAGCAGTTCGGCGGGTTGAGCATGAGGGACAATCAGCCGGCTGTCAGCCAGCCCTGACGGCGTCGACATGCCCGGCAAATGAGGCATCTGCCATCAGCTTCTTGCACCGTGCAAACCGGCCATCTGCGTAGGCGCGAAAATCATCTGCCGAATTTTTGTTTGCCAGCTGGATCAGGCCCCAGAGCGTCCATAACAGGTCGCACATGGCCTTGTAGATCACCACGCGACCGTGCTCCGCTGATGTCGGGTTACGGCCGAAATAGGCTCTTATCATTTCGTCGTCCTGGGCGCCGTCAAACTCGCCTTCAACAGACAGGTCTCCCAGATCCCACATCGGGTCGTTCATGCCGGAATATTCCCAGTCCACGATCCACATGCGCTCTTGCGTATCGAGGAAGTTCTCGCACAACGGATCACAATGACATGGCGCCAGTGCAGCGGGGTGGGCTGCAAGTGCTGCCCGTATCGTCTCTGCCTCTGCGACGACGTCATGATAACCGTCCGGCAAGGCCACATCCTTGGTTGATAGGATGCCGAGATAGTCATCGATCATCTGAAACAGATCAAAGCGAAACGGAAACTCCGCGCCGGATGTATGGAGTTTGCGAAAAGCCTGCCCCGCGCGTGCCGGGGCGCCCTTGCGCGAGCGGAAGGCCGCCGGGCTCATGGTCTGGGTGCCGTCGATAAACCTGGTGACCATCAGACCGCTATCGGCATCGGCGTACAGGACTTCCGGCGACACACCGGCTTTGGCGGCTTCTTTCGCTGCAACGGCCTCATTGGCCCGGTCGATATATTCTTCCGTCCCTTTGCCGGGAACCCGCAGGCAGTGTGTGCCGACACGGTAGACAAGGTTTGTCAGCCCGCCCAGTCGTTCGATCGGCCCCGAGTAGTCTTTCAGTATCTCAATGCCGGTCATGGCGGCTCTGGCTTCACTCAGGTCGTCAGTCATCGGGCATCCTCCAAGGCAATGGTTTACTGTTCGCAGCACTTGATTATCATGGCCCGGCAAAAGCGCAAATGCCATGGAGAAACCGATGACAAATTCAAAGCATGATGGACATCTCGGCGCAGTCTATGATGCGAAAGAGCCAGAGGAAATTGCCGGTCACTATGATCGCTGGTCGGAGAGCTATGATGCCGACATGGCGGTTGCAGGCTATCGCCATCCGGCGATTTGCCTGGCGCTCCTGTCGCGTCATCTGCCACGTGGAACGGAACCTCTGCTGGACGCTGGCGCCGGCACGGGGCTGGTCGGCGAATGGCTTGGCATCATGGGGTATCCGCGCGTCGAGGCGCTGGACATCTCCGAAGGCATGCTGGCTGTTGCCCGCAAAAAGGGTGTCTACAGTGATGTCCATCAACTGGCTCTTGGCGGTCCGCTGCCGTTTGCCGACAATGCTTATGCCGGGATCATTTCGGCCGGTGTGTTCACCACCGGCCATGTTGGCGCACACGGTGTCGACGAACTGATCCGCATCTGCCAACCCGGCGGCGTGCTCGTGCTGACGGTCAAGGACACATTGTGGACTGAGGCATTTGCCGCTCATGTTTCTGACTTGCAGGCCAGCGGGAAGGTAACTCTTGTTGAGCAGACATCTCCCTACGTGTCCATGCCGGGAGAGGCAGCTACAATCCCGAGCCGGGGTGTTGTGATAAAGGTCAGCTGAATGCCAAGCATCTGATTGCGAGGCAATTGCTGATGCCGGGACACTGAAGGTAAAGAATCATTCCACACAGTGAAGATTCATTTGACTCTGCTTGGCGAGCGGTTCCAGACTTCATCGCGTTGACGTGGAAAAAGTGCCGCTCGCATGGGTTAGCGGTACTTGTCAGGTGAGAGGAAGTCTAAATATGAGTATGGCGAAAACCGTTCGCGGCGCACTGGCGTCTTCTTTGTTAGCTGTTGCCTTGGCAACCTCAAGCTTCCAGGTTCAGGCAGCTGCGCCTGAGTCAAATGATCCGATAAAGATTGCACTGTTCGACTGGACCAGCGTGAATCTGAACGCCAAGATTCTCGGCACTGTCCTTGAGAGACTTGGTTACACGGTCGAATATCCAACCGGCGATTATCTGTCGAGCCTGTCAACCGGTCTGACCAATGGCGACCTGACGCTCGGCATGGAATACTGGGATACAACGGCCGGCGAGGCCATGAAGGCCGCAGATGCGACCGGCAAGACCGAGCGTCTTGGCGCGCTGGGACCCAAGGCCAAGGAAGAATGGTGGTATCCCGAGTACATGAAGGAAAAATGCCCGGGCCTGCCAAACTGGGAAGCCTTGAAAGATCCCAAATGCGCAGAAGCGTTCTCCACCCCAGAAACCGCCCCGAAGGGCCGCTATCTCGGTGGGCCGGTAACCTGGGAAGGCTTTGATGACGAGCGCGTCGTATCGCTCGACCTGCCGTTCACGGTTGTACACGCCGGTACCGATGGCGCCATGTTCGCCGAGCTTGAATCAGCTTACCAGCGCAAGGCGCCGATCATGCTGTGGGTCTACTCACCACACTGGGCACCTGCCAAATACAAGGGCGAATGGGTCGAGTTTCCAGAGTACACGGCAGAATGCTACACCGATCCGAAGTGGGGAATTAATCCGGACAAGGCGCATGACTGCGGCAAGCCGTTTGGTGATATCTGGAAATATGCCTGGGGCGGCATGAAGGACAAATGGCCGGTCGCCTACAAGGTTGCCAAGAGCTATCAGGTATCTTCCGACGAACTCAACGCCATGAGCGGCGAGGTCGATCTTGACGGCAAGTCCATCGAGGATGTCGCGGCAGCCTGGGTTGATGCCAATGAAGCCAAGTGGAAGGCATGGGCCGAATAACGCCAAGTACCTGAACATCGACCCGATCCGGGAAATGTGCCGGATCGGGTCGCACTTTCTATTTATACGGCAACACGGGATATCATACGCATGGCACGTCATTCTCCAGACCAGCAGGGGAATACAGCTTCCAATGGAGAGTTACATCGCCCGGTGAAACTGGCGTGCCGTAATGTCTGGAAGGTTTTTGGTGTTGGCGCTGACGAATTCATCTCTCAACATGGCGGCAGCGCGAGCGCATCGGATCTGACATCGGCCAATCTGATCGGGGCAGTGCGCAGTGCTGACCTGGAAGTCCGGCAAGGCGAGATTTTCATTATCATGGGCCTGTCAGGCTCCGGTAAGTCCACGCTGGTGCGCTGCATGTCGCGGTTGATTGAACCAACCTACGGCAAGGTTGAGTTTGAAGGCAAGGATCTGCTTTCAATTTCCACCGAAGAACTCATCGAAATGCGCCGTCACCGCATGGGAATGGTGTTCCAGCACTTCGCGCTGTTGCCCCATCTGTCGGTTCTCAACAATATCGCGTTTCCGCTGTCGATCCAGGGCATGGATCGGGGAAAACGCGAAGCCCGCGCGCGAGAAATGGTTGACCTCGTCGGACTGAGCGGGCGTGAACACTTCTATCCGCGTGAATTGTCCGGTGGCCAGCAGCAACGGGTCGGCATCGCGCGCAGCCTCTCAACCAATCCGGAAATCTGGTTCCTGGATGAACCGTTTTCCGCACTTGATCCGTTGATAAGGCGTGAAATGCAGGACGAACTGATCCGCCTGCAGGGTGTGCTGAAGAAGACCATCGTCTTCATCACCCATGATTTTGACGAAGCCATCCGCCTGGCAGACCGCATTGCCATCATGAAGGACGGCGAGATCATTCAGGTCGGAAC
>JABDRA010000183.1 GCA_013041995.1 Anderseniella sp.
GTTTTCGTCAAACCGGAAATGCCTGAGCGCATCAACCCGAAACGCCATATTGGCCCCGAACGGGTAGAGTGCGGATCTGGTCCTTGCATCTATCTTCCTGTCGCGCGGGCCGACCTGGAATCGTGCAAAGCAACTGCCTGCGGCGGCAGAAAAAGCATGGCCCCATGGGCCGTCTGTTTCAAGGAACACCGGCGCAATGTCCGAGCCAAAGAAAACGGCATCGGGATAGCGCCGGAAAGCTGCTTCATATGTGGCAAGCCAGTTCGAGGGAACCGTGACGTCATCATCGGTGAAGATCACATAATCAGCCTCAATGCACGAGATCCCGGTATTGCGGGCGATCGAGAGGCCTGGTGACGGCTCGTTCACCACTGTGGTTGGCAATGCCTTGACGTGTATTTCAAAGTCACCGGGCGTCATGGGCTTCACAGAGTTGTTCACTATGGTGAAAGTGCAAGAAGAGGATGCCGGTATCGCAAGGTTGGCTATCGACGTCAGCGTTTTTACCATGGTGCCGGGCTGGTTGCTGGTACAAACGAGAATGGCAATTCGCATTTCCGGGACCTTAGCTGATTAAGTGTTGACCGCAACTCAAGTTACGTATGCGCAGGTGTCTTTCCCCTACCACATCCATGGCTGAGCAAATTCGATTCTCTCTGTTTCGGGAAAATTGCGCCCACATACAGATTCGTATACAGATTAGTTATATGATTACGTTTCGGTGAGGACAACTGGTGGCATTTGCTTATTTGCATTCGGGGCAAGAGAGGACGATACCCGCAGAAATCGAACAACTTCAACCCTTAAGTCACCGTGGCTTGCTTGGTGTCAGCCTTGTCACGTGCTGCCGAAACAGATCGGAAAATCTGAACAAGGCATTGTTGAGTTGGCTGAAAGTTGAAAACATCAGCGAGATCATAATTGTCGACTGGTCATCGGATACACCGCTGGAACGCGACCTGAAGCCCTTCATGGACGCTGACGAGCGAATAAAGATTGTTCGCGTGGAAGAAGAGGAAGCCTGGATCCTGACCTATGCCTACAACGCAGGATTTCGCTGCGCATCGCATGCCTGTATATTGAAAGCTGATGCCGACATTGTAATAGCCCCCGATTTTTTCGACAAAAACAAATTGTCTAAGGATCAGTTCCTGGCAGGAAACTGGCGAAATGTGCCGGAAGATCAGGCCCACATAAACGGCTTCTTTCTGGCCTGCAAATCGGATCTGGCCGATGCAGGCGGTTTCAACGAGTTTATCACGAGCTATGGCTGGGATGATGACGACCTGTATGGCCGCCTGGCTGCATTGGGGTTAAGGCGAGGCGAGATTGACCCTGACACCATCTATCATATTCCTCATGATGATGAGGCCAGATCAGAAGCTTTCAGGACGGGTAAATCAGCAGATGCCATGTGTGCCGGGGACCGGCTTCGCAAATCGTCGCAATATGGAATTCGCCGCAATTACTATATTGCCGCTTTGATGCCGGCCTGGTCGCGGCACCAACAGATGGCCGATTTCTCGGTTACCAGCGAACAAAACTGCCATGTCACGCTGCAGCGGCTTGACCGACGCAGCAATGAGGTTCCGTTGAACGTTGAGCAAGAGGCTGACTATTTTGCACTCAAGGACATTGTCAGCTGGAACTATGGGGGTGCAGCGCGCCTTGCCAGGCCAGCGTTTATTTCATTGATGGCCCGAAACTTTGGCGACTTTGAGTATTTTATCCAAACCGGCCCGAAACATCGGGCAAGGGACTGGCTGTACCGCCGGTTGCGGTGGCAATGGGTGCAGCCAGAAATTGCTGATACGGCGCTTGCGAAACCGTCCGTCAATGTGCCCAGAGCGAAATTGTACATTGACGCGCAACATGGCCTTGGAAACCGATTGAGGGCGATTGCGTCCGGTGCCGCCATTGCCCGGGCAACCGAGCGCGAACTGGTCATAATCTGGGAACCTGACGCGCACTGTGAATGCCACTTTGGCGACCTGTTCGATCATGACGGAGCCGTCATGGCCAGGAGTTTTGCCGGTATGGCTGCGTCCTGCGGGATGGATTTTGTCACCTATATGGAGCTGGAGCCAAATTCGAGTAAAGACAAACGCATACACCTCAGGAATGGTGAGGACTTTTACGCCCGAACCGCATATGTGCTGAATTCGCCTGAAAGCGATTGCCGGGTTGAAAACGACTTTCTGCAACGACTGAAGCCGGTGGAGGCTGTGCAGGACCTTGTATCGAGCGTGCGCAGTCCAAATGATTTGGCTGTGCACGTGCGAATGGTCGGTGGAGAAGGGTTTGAACATCTGCCATATGAGACTCCCGATAACTGGAAGAAAAGCAGCCACAAAAAAATTACCCACTGGCGACGGAAGAGTCATTTTTCCAATTTTATTGCGCGCATCGATCAGTTGGCAGGTGAGGGC
>JABDRA010000321.1 GCA_013041995.1 Anderseniella sp.
GGCCTGCAGGCCGGCTCCCTGCAGGTGGTCGCAACCGATCACTGCGCCTTTACCACCGAACAGAAGCGGTTCGGTGTTGGTGATTTCACCCAGATTCCCAACGGAACCGGCGGTCTTGAAGACAGGATGCCGATGCTGTGGACGTACGGGGTCAAGACCGGCCGCCTGACCATGAATGAGTTCGTGGCTGTAACGTCTTCCAATATCGCCAAGATCCTCAACATCTACCCGAAGAAGGGGGCCATTCTGGTCGGCTCGGACGCTGATCTTGTGGTGTGGGACCCGAGCCTGAAAAAAACCATTACCGCAGACAAGCAGCAGTCGGCCATTGATTACAATGTGTTTGAAGGCAAGAAGGTTGAAGGCCTGCCGAGATACACCATGACCAGGGGTGAGGTTGCGATTGAGGAAGGTGCCATCAAGACACAGGAAGGCCATGGCCAGTTCGTCAAGCGCGAACCGTTCCAGGCGGTCAACAAGGCGCTTTCGGAGTGGAAGCAGATTACCGCTCCGCGCAAGGTGCAACGTACGGGAATTCCGGCGAGTGGCGTTTGATGTCACACGATGTGGTGTCGGCAAACGACCTGTCCCTGACTTTTCAGACGGACGATGGACCTGTACATGCGCTGTCGGGTGTCGATCTGAGTGTCGAAAAGGGTGAATTTGTTTCGTTTATCGGCCCGTCCGGCTGCGGCAAGACAACATTCCTGCGGGTGATCGCTGATCTGGAAAAGCCCACTGGCGGCGAAATCAGGGTCAACGGTGTCGACCCGGAAGCAGCACGTAAAGCACGCGCATACGGTTATGTTTTTCAGGCGGCGTCGCTGTATCCCTGGCGTACCATCGAGCGCAATGTCGGCCTGCCGCTGGAAATCATGGGATACTCGGCGGATGAAACGCGCCAGCGTATTGCCCGCACACTGGACCTGGTCAACCTGTCCGGCTTTGAGAAGAAATACCCCTGGCAGCTCTCCGGCGGCATGCAGCAAAGGGCTTCGATTGCGCGGGCTCTGGCCTTTGACGCTGATCTTTTACTGATGGATGAGCCGTTTGGCGCGCTTGACGAAATCGTACGCGATCACCTCAACGAACAGCTGCTGAAACTGTGGGACAAGACCAACAAGACGATTTGTTTTGTCACTCACTCCATTCCTGAAGCCGTTTACCTGTCCACGAAAATCGTCGTCATGAGCCCGCGGCCGGGCAGGGTGACCGACATCATCGAGTCTACGCTGCCAAAAGAGCGCCCACTGGAAATCCGTGAGAGCGATGAGTTTCTGAAAATCGCGCACCGGGTCCGAGAAGGTTTAAGGGCAGGGCACAGTTATGATGAGTGATCGGGTCTGATCATGGACACCAGGGGCAAAACCATTCCCGTTCTTACGGTCATCTCGGTGGTCGTCGTGATCTGGTATGCCTGTGTCGTCTGGATGAATGCGCCATTTGAATATGACAAGGCCGAGCGGGCCGGCACCGAAATCGGGTTTTCGCAACTGGTTTCCAACACGATGAAACAGGAGCGGCCCGTCCTGCCGGCAGCACATCAGATTGCCGAGGAGATGTACAAGACGATCGTGCTGAAGAAGGTCACCTCCAAGCGCAGCCTGGTCTATCATGCCTGGATCACGCTGTCGGCGACGTTGTTAGGCTTTGCAATCGGTACTGCGCTGGGTATCCTGCTGGCGGTCGGTATCGTCCACAACCGGGCGATGGACAAGTCCGTCATGCCGTGGGTGATTGCCAGCCAGACCATTCCGATCCTGGCCATCGCCCCGATGATCATTGTTGTCCTGAATGCCATTGGCCTGTCGGGCCTGTTACCCAAGGCGCTGATTTCCACCTATCTGTCATTCTTCCCGGTGGTGGTCGGCATGGTGAAAGGCTTGCGCAGTCCGGACCGGGCCCAGCTTGACCTGATGCACACCTACAGCGCGTCAACCGCGCAGACCTTCTGGAAACTGCGCTGGCCGTCGTCGATGCCGTACCTGTTTACGTCGCTCAAGATCGCCATCGCCATTTCACTGGTGGGTGCCATTGTCGGCGAACTGCCGACCGGCGCCGTCGCCGGACTTGGCGCGCGACTGCTGGCCGGGTCCTACTATGGCCAGACGGTTCAAATCTGGTCGGCACTGTTTACCGCTGCAATCCTGGCAGCTGTGCTGGTGATGATCGTCGGCTTTGCCCATTCATACGTGCTGAAGCGGATGGGGCAAAAACCGGAAGGGGCCGCAACATGATCTGGCTTGTGGTCCTGGCGATATTGTTCTGGCTCAGCACCTGGGCATTGAACGAATGGCTGTCTCGCCGCAGATTCGCAAACCAGATGCTGCAAAGAACCGTCAACCTGCTGATCCCGCTACTGTTTGGCGTGGCCATGCTGGTGTTGTGGGAAGGGTTTACCCGTGGCCTCGATGTGCCGAGAGTCCTGTTGCCGCCGCCGTCGATGATCTGGGAACGCATTTTGAATTCACTGCCCATCCTGTGGGCTGACTTCCAGCAGTCTTTCCTGAAAGCAGTGCTTGGCGGTTACGTGCTGGGCTGTGGGTCCGGGTTCCTGGTTGCGCTGTTGTGTGACCGGTCCTCATTCCTGAAGCGCGGACTGTTGCCGCTGGGGAATTTTGTCTCCGCCCTGCCAATTATCGGTGTGGCGCCGATCATGGTCATGTGGTTCGGCTTTGACTGGCAATCGAAAGCCGCAGTCGTCGTGATCATGACATTCTTCCCGATGCTGGTGAACACGGTGCAGGGATTGTCAGCGGCAGATCACATGCAGCGCGATCTGATGCGCACCTATGCCAGTTCCTGGTGGCAGACTTTAATCAAGTTGCGCCTTCCTGCCGCGTCTCCTTTCATATTCAATGCACTTAAAATAAACTCCACACTCGCTTTGATCGGCGCAATCGTGGCCGAATTTTTCGGCACCCCGATCGTGGGAATGGGCTTTCGCATTTCCACGGAAGTGGGGAGAATGAATGTGGATATGGTCTGGGCTGAAATTGCCGTGGCAGCCCTGGCCGGTTCGACTTTCTACGGTTTGGTGGCGCTTGTTGAGCGCACCGTCACATTCTGGCATCCGTCGCTGCGAAGTAGGCGGACATAACAAGGGAGTAGTTTTTATGAAGAGAAAACTTATGACTATCGTGCTTGCAGCGGCCATGTCGGTTGCCGCAAGTGCTGCCATGGCTGCAGACAAGCTGGCCCTGCAATTGAAGTGGGTCACCCAAGCCCAGTTTGCCGGCTATTATGTCGCCAAGGACAAGGGCTTCTACAAGGAAGAAAATCTCGACGTGGAGATCAAGCCCGGTGGGCCGGATATTGCACCGGTTCAGGTTCTGGCAGGCGGTGGCGCCGACGTGGTGCTTGACTGGATGCCGTCCGCGCTGGCGTCCCGGGAAAAGGGTGTGCCGCTGGTCAATATTGCCCAGCCGTTCAAAACCTCCGGCATGATGTTGACCTGCCGCAAGGATTCCGGGATCAGTTCGCCGGCGGACTTTAAAGGCAAGACGCTTGGCGTCTGGTTCTTCGGCAATGAATATCCCTTCCTGTCGTGGATGAGCCAGCTTGGCATTGCAACCGACGGCAGTGCCGATGGTGTGAAGGTTCTCAAGCAGGGCTTCAATGTGGACCCGATCCTGCAGAAGCAGGCCGACTGCGTATCAACCATGACCTACAACGAGTACTGGCAGATTATCGATGCCGGGCTTTCTGAAGATGATCTGGTTGTGTTCAAGTATGAGGATCAGGGTGTCGCAACGCTGGAGGACGGCATTTACGTGCTGGAAGACAAGCTCAAGGACCCTGCCTTTGAAGACAAGATGGTCCGCTTCGTCCGTGCGTCCATGAAAGGCTGGAAGTTTGCCGAGGAAAACCCGGATGAGGCTGCCGGCATCGTGCTTGAAAACGATGCCTCCGGGGCGCAGACGGAAAAGCACCAGAAGCGCATGATGCGTGAGATTGCCAAGCTTACTGCGGGCTCCGACGGGGCGCTGGATGAAGCTGATTTCAAGCGCACGGTCAGCACACTGCTGAAGGGTGGATCCGATCCGGTTATCACCAAGGAACCCGAAGGCGCCTGGACATCAGCCATCACGGACAAGGCGCTCAAGTAACCGCATCACTGTCAGCAGGCATTGCAGGGGCGGCTCTTGGGCCGTCCCTTTCGTTGATAACTGTGGGTATAAGCAGAAATGTTGCCCAATGTCATGTCGATCCTCGCCATGATCGTGATGGCGCGGAAAAAACCAAATATCCCCAGGCTTTGCTCGTACCGTTCCGGCGCGGGGAAAGAGTATAGGGTCCTGACCTAAAGGAGAGCTCCAGATGCTCAATGAAATTGACCGGAAATTCCTTCGCGTGGCCTATGAAGAGGCCAAGGCTGGGTTTGACGAAGGCGGTTGTCCTATTGGTTCGGTGTTGGCGCGAGGCGACGTTCTGGTGTCACAGGGGCGCAATCAGCGGGTTCAGCAAGGTGATCCGATTGCGCATGGTGAAATGGATGCACTGCGTAAGGCGGGTCGGCAACGATCCTATCGCGACATGACCATCTATACGTCATTAAGCCCGTGCATGATGTGTAGTGGCACCATCATCCAGTTCGGCATTCCACGTGTAATAATTGGTGAGAATGCAACGTTCGGTGGTAATGAAGATTTCCTGCGGTCAAGAGGTATTGAGGTATTGATTGCGGATGATGCTGACTGTATCGCCCTGATGACACGGTTTATTGCAGAAAAGCCTGAGCTTTGGAATGAAGATATTGCCGAAGAGTGATGTGTAAGCCTGTGAAAAGACAAAAAATTTATAAATACAGTAATCTTTTAGTCGGCGACATCTAAATATTAGGCAGAATCGCTATAGATCCGCTATCATTTTTTGAAAGTGAGGTGTACTGTGTAATTAGTGGAAATAGTAAATGCGGTAGGGGGGTGCCGTCGCTATGTTCTCGGTGAATCCAGAAACTGTATTCAAACTCGAGCAGCAATCATGGCGGTTTGCCGGGTTGTGGCCCGGAGCTGCGAAGCGCAGGCTGTGGCTTTCTCAACCGGTTACGCAGGCTGATCCAACCCAGCACTATCTCGCCGTGTTTGCTATTGTCCGCAGTGAAGGCGCCTATCTGACCGAGTGGGTCGAGTTTCATCGGATGATGGGGGTCAGTCACTTCTTCATCTATGACAATGGCAGCAATGACGGTACGGCTGATCTGCTGCACCCTTATGTAAACGAGGGTCTGGTCACGCTTGTTAACTGGGCTGATTTCCTCAAGGGATGGGAAGGAGTTGCCGGCACAAGCGGTCGGACGCAGAAACTGGCAATGTTGCACTGTATTGCCAATTTTGGTCATCTTGCTGAATGGATGGCGTTTATCGATGCAGATGAATTCCTGTTTCCATCGACGGAGGGGTCGCTGACTGAGGTGCTGCATGGATATGAGGATCTCGATTCTCTCTCCGTATACTGGCATATGTTCGGTACGTCCGGCCACACCCGTAAACCGCCTGGCCTGGTAACTGAGCACTTTACCCGCAGGCTCAGACAACCCCGGGCCTCGTGCAAGCACCTCTCCCGGGTCAAGACCATCGTTCGCCCCAGTGCCGTGCGTGGGGTGCATAATTCCCACGTCTTCATGCTCAGGCACGGATACCCGGAGTCCTGGACAGAGCATCGCCGGAAAATCGGACATGCCGACCATCGCCTGACCAACCGGTCAACCGATGTGCTTCGTATCAATCACTATTACAGCAAGTCTCTGGCTGAATATCGCGAACGCCGGGCAGTTCCCCTGCTTGGCCAGCGCTCAGATTTCAGAGGAGATGATCAGTTATTGAGGTTCATCGAGAGCGATACTGTTGAAGACATCTCAATCCAGCGGTTTGTTCCGGCACTGCGAGATCGCCTGAGTACAGAATCAGAAGATGGAAACGTTGTGCAGATAAGTGGGCCGCGGTTCATTGCGCGTGAACAATGATTGCGGCTGCTTCTTTCTGCTCAATGCTTGACGTTCAAGGCTATGTAGAAATTCGCACCGTCTGCATCCGCATCGCCGGGCCAGCACGATAAATGAAGAAACATTCCGTGATGGCCTCTTGATGTCAGTGCAACCGGATCAAGTTTACACAACTCATGCAGAGGTTGGGTGTCATTGGCGGCTCCCACGAGGCTAAACACTACGGATGGGTCCGTGCTGGTCTGCCAGGGGATCTCGGATGCCATGATGGATGTCGTTTTGGCAGCTCGCGCCTTGATAAGTTTTGCAGGCATTATATTGGTCCACTTGGCGTCATCATCGGATGTGTCGTCCCGGGCTTCCAGGCCGTTGGCGGTCAGCCTGAATGCGGCTCTGCCGGTGTCTGTGCTTCGCGGCGCCATATAACCTGCGCTGCGTTTGGAGAGAACGCCGAAGACCTGACAGGACGGCCTTGGCTTTTCAGTTTGTGTCCAGTTTTCCTGTTCGGCGCCTGCATCTGATGCATACTCGATCTCGCGCAACGCACACCGTTGCACAATGCTGTCATTTAAGTGATATCGCTCACGCAAGCAGCCTTCGGCTGCGCTCCGCTGGGGCGCACTTCGTGCGACGGCCGGTCGGCCTTGCCTCAGCACTTACGTGCTTCGGAATGGTGTATTTCAGACCTGCTGTGACAAATTCTAAAACTAGGCCCGACGGGCCTCGGGCCGGTTAGGCCCGCCCCCGCGGAGCGCAGCCGCAGGCTGCTTGCGTGAGCGATATAAACTCAACCCAACCCACAAACAAAAGCCTCCTCTAGCCTTGTTGCAGTGTTCAGCACTCAAGTTCAGGCAATCGAAATTGCCAGAAAACAATACCCTTTCTGGAACGTGGTTCAATAATCAGGTACTCCACACGTCCAGTAGTGTACGGGCAGTATCGTCCTGTATGTCGGCATACAGCACGATGTTCAAGGGCAGACTGCCATAGCAGCCGCTGAGGCTGACCAGTTCCCCGTTTTCGATCTCTTGATGTGTCATGGAGACCGGCAGCCAGGCGACGCCCAGGCCTTTCAGGGCCAGTTCCTTGATGCCATTGGAAA
>JABDRA010000323.1 GCA_013041995.1 Anderseniella sp.
GCTGACAACAAGGTCAGCTTCGGCACAATGACGTTCGATGGCATCCTTGGTGGAATAAACCGTGTTGAGTGGGCGGCCGAACTGGCTCCATAGCGATCGCAGCACATCGACATTCCGGTCGATCACCCAGACGTCGGCGCCCATGCCGAGGGCAATGTGCGCAGCGTGGCGCCCGACCATGCCGCCGCCGATGATGACCACCTTGGCAGGGTCGACCCCGGGTACACCGCCCAACAGCAATCCGTGCCCGCCATGGGCCTTTTCCAGGTAGTACGCGCCCGCCTGGATCGACAGTCTGCCGGCTACTTCCGACATTGGCGCCAGCAGGGGCAGGCCGCCAGTTGGGCTGGTCACGGTTTCATAGGCAATGCAGGTGGCTTTTGACTTTACCAGATCCTTGGTCTGGGCGGGGTCGGGAGCCAGGTGCAGGTAGGTGAACAGAATCTGGCCTTCACGCAACATTTTGCGCTCGCTTGCCTGTGGTTCCTTCACCTTCACGATCATGTCGGCCTTGGCAAATATCTCTGCCGCCGTCTTGACGACCTTGGCGCCGGCCTTGCGGTAGGAAGTATCGTCCATGCCAATGCCGACACCGCATCCGGTTTCAACCACCACCTTGTGGCCGGCCTCGACCACTTCGCGAACCGACGTTGGTGTCATGCCAACCCTGAATTCCTTGTTCTTTATTTCTTTTGGTACACCGACCAGCATCGCCGTTTCCTCCTGATGTCGTTTTGTCCGGCTTGTCTTCCGGGCCGAGGATACATCTCTTGTGATGGAATTTATTATCAAATATTCTGAGTTTTTAATGCATGGTCGAATAAAATTTCATCAATTACGGAATTGCTAGAATGAATATCGCCGAACTGGACAAGGCTGACCGTCGTCTCCTCAGGGAGTTGCAGTCCAACAGCTCGCGCTCGGTAGCCGAGCTGGCCGACCTGGTCAATCTGTCTGCTTCGTCGTGTCACCGCCGCATAAAGCTGTTGGAAGAACGCGGCATGATCAGCGGCTATGGCGCCCAGCTCGGGCGGGAGAAGCTTGGTCTCAATATCGAGTTCTTCGTCGAGATTTCCCTGGTGGCGCAAACCGAGGAAAACCTTGAAGCCTTTGAGAACGCCGTGCGCAGGCTTCCCGACATTCTCGAATGCCATCTGATGGGCGGGCAATATGACTATCTGTTGCGCATCGCCGTCTCCAGCGCGGCTGACTATGAGCGTATCCATCGCCGGGCGATAACCCGGTTGCCGGGCGTAGCGCGCATTCAGTCATCACTTGCCCTCAGGACCGTAAAACCATGGACCGGGCTGCCGGTTTGACACGCACCTGAAATTATTGTCGCTTAATTTGATCTCGGTCATCTTGTTGACACGCGAAACGGTTTATCTCTGTACCGACGACGGCCGGGGGGCAACTTGTGTTTCAAAACAATCATCAGGAGGCCCTAATGACAGAGAAAACCACGACTTCATCTGCCCCGCAAGCTGCCATTGATGCCGCAGGCGAATTACCCAAAACAGCCATGGATTTTGCCGGCCGCTACAGTGCCGATGCAATCAAGACCTTGACTCATTGCCAGGGCAAGTACGCAGCGTTCATCAATCAGCGTCTGTCGGAAGACTTTGCCATGCCGGAACGCCTGTCCGGCTGCAAGACCCCCATGGAAATCATGGACGTGTGGTCCGATTTCTATTCCACAGCGATGAGCAATTACATGGATCATGCCCGCAACCTGGCTGAAACCGGTACCGAAGCCGTTGAAGAGTTTGTCCGCGAAGTTGAAGTGGAAGCTGAAGAGATGGCGCAAACCACCGGCAAGGTCCTCAAGGCAGCCAATGCCAATGACGGGACCAAGGCGGCCTGATTTGGTAACTGGCGGCTTTATACATAAGTGACCGGCTGGCGGTGTTCCGGCCGGTCAAACCATGACAGGTAGGTGTCCGAAATTCGCTTTGTCTGGGGCCCCGGTGCGTCATTTGAAAACACCCGGTCATTGATCCGTGTCACTGGCGCCACGCCACCACCAGTGGTTGCAGTGAACACTTCATCGGATTCCATGAACTCGCTGAGCGCAATGGGCCGCACTTCGGTTTCCAGGCCCAGTTCGCTGCACAGTTCCAGAACGGTCCGGCGTGTTACGCCTTCCAGTACGCCGGTGTCCGGTGTGCGCACGCTGTTGCCCTTCAGTGAAAACACATTGAAGCCGGGGCCTTCCGTGACATTGCCCTGGTGATCAAGCAGCACGGCGGTGTCGAAACCTGCATCAAGCGCTTCAAACAGGCCACGGGTCAGGTCGCCCCAGTGATAGTTCTTGGCAGTCGGATCAACGCTGTCCGGCGGGATGCGGCGCACATCTTCCGGCACGAACAGATGGGCACCACGCGCTGCTATTTCCGGCTTGATGACATGCACATAGGGAATGCACCAGGCAAAGAAATGGTTGCCGCACTGGCGCGGGTCCCGAGTGCCGGGGATGAGCGGCACACCGCGGCTTGCGACCATCGCAACATAGGAATCCTGCAAACCCGACCGGCCAACGATGGCGTGAACGATGTCGCGCATGTCTTCCGGTGTCTGGGGCACTTCAATGCGTACCTTGGCGAGGGACTGCTGAAACCGCTCAAGGTAGTCGTCCAGCCGGAAAAAGGCGCCGTTTCGTACGGACGCCACATCATATGTACAGTCAGACCGGGTGAACCCCCAGTCCAGTACAGAGATCTTTGCGTCGGAAACCGGAACGATTTCGCCATCCATCCAGGCGGCGCCTTTTGAAAAATCAGCGGTCATTCGTCTCTACTCCGCAGCGGCCTGGCCCAGGTCCAGATCCTGGTCAATCAGATTTGACAGTAATTCGATACCCGGTTCGATACGGGTTTCATCGATGGACGAGAACCCGAGGCGGAAGAAGTTGCGCGGCGGGTTCGGGGTGCCGAAGAAGATGCGACCGGGTTCTATCAGCAATCCTTGCTCGCGCCCGGCCACGGCCAGCCTTTCCGAATCCAGGCCCTTGGGACCTTCTACCCAGAAACTTGTGCCGCCGAAACTCGGCACATTGGTTGAGTTGGGTAAATGTTCCTGCATGGCAGATGCCATGATCTCCCAGCGTGCGCGATAGGCCCGGTGAAGCCGGCGGATCAGGGTGTCATGATGGCCCAGTGACAGGAACAGGGCAGCGGTGCGCTGATTGTTGTTGGGCGGATGGCGAACCATCAGGCGGCGCAGCGCGCGTGCTTCATCAATGAACGCCTTGGGCGCGACCAGGAAGCCCAGCCTGAGGCCATGAAAAACCGATTTGGAGAGTGAGCCGATATAGATCACATGACCGTCATCATCCAGCGATTTGAGCGACGGGCACGGTTCATTGACATAGTTTGTCTCGAACTCATGATCGTCTTCGATGATGAGAAAGTCATTCTTGCGAGCCTTTTCTATCAGTTCCAGGCGGCGCGACAGGGGCATGGTGACGGTGGTGGGAGCCTGATGGCTGGGTGTGACGAACACCATTTCCGTCTCATCAGGTATGTTTTCGGGCACGATACCTTGTGAGTCCACTTCCTGCAGGTCGATGTTGTTGGTGTGCAGCGAGAAGATGTTGCGCGCGTCTGGAAAGCCTGGATTTTCAACAACCACCTTGGTTTGAGGTTTGGCCAGCAGACTTGAAATCATGTAAAGCGCATGCTGCGCGCCCAGTGTTACCAGAATCTCGTTTTCACCGGCCATGATGCCACGGCGCGGCAGAATACGCCGCCTGATCTGCTCCACCAGCAGGGCGTCATCGTGCGACCCGTGATCGTCGGTCCAGGCATTGAACCAGCGTTTGCCGAGGGTTTGGCGTGCACATTCGCGCCATTCGGCGATCGGGAACAGGTTGTGATCAACCTGGCCATAAATGAACGGATACTTGTAACTCGACCAGTCCAGCGGCTTGGCGATGTTTTCCAACTTGGTTGGCGTGCGTGCGAACCGGGCATTCCAGTCCGGGGCATCATGGTCTGACGTGCTGCTGCGCTGGCTTGGTGTCGGACGTGCGGCCTGTTGTGGAATGGCCTTGTCGGAGACGTAATATCCTGACCGTTCCCGTGCAACCAGGTAACCATCGTCAAGCAGGCCCTGATACGCCAGCATGACGGTGTTTCTTGAAACACCGAGTACTTTTGCCATTTTCCGGGTTGAGGGGACCGGCTCATCGCGGCCAAGCTGACCATCCAGAATGGCAGAGACAAAGGCTTCCCTGATCTGTGTTTGCAGACTGGCATATTCGCCGCGCTTTATTTGAAGAAGCCAGTCTCGCATGGCAGTTTGACCTCTCTGGACCTGTATCGTCACAAAACTGGACCCACGCTAGCGCCAAAACAACCAGATGTCATCAGCGTTTGTGACAGAAAGGTGAGCAGCGGCCATCTGGTTGTCCGACTTGCGGCGACTTCAAGATTCTGGGGTCTGGCTGAATATGGCCGGCTCGCCTATGACTGGCTGATGACTGTTGACCGGCCCGTACTGGGCATCCTGCTAATGCTGGGGTTTTGCATATTGGCTCCTGTCGCGGATTCGATAGCAAAGCTGCTGGGTGGCACAATTCCCCTGTTGCAATTATTGATCGTGCGGTTCGGCCTGCAGGCTGTCCTGCTGCTGCCGATTATCCTGCTGGGTGGGCGAAGCTTCAAAATGTCCACGCGGGCTGTCTGGCTGACCGTTGCCCGGACAGTTCTGCACATTGTCGGGGTAGGGGCGATGTTTCTGTCCTTGCGGTTTCTTCCGTTGGCGGATGCTGTGGCGATCGCCTTTGTCATGCCGTTCATCATGCTCCTGCTGGGCAGGTTTGTGCTGGATGAAGAGGTCGGCGGCCGACGGCTTGCCGCTTGTGCCGTCGGATTCTTCGGCACGCTTCTGGTAGTCCAGCCCAGCTTTTCGGAAGTGGGCGCGCCGGCACTGTTGCCGCTGCTGGTGGCGGTGGATTTCGCCCTGTTCATGCTGGTGACCAGGCAAATAGCCAAACAGGTTGATCCCGTCTCCCTGCAGGCGGTCAGCGGCGGCATGGCCACGGTAATCCTGTTGCTGATCTACGGGCTGACCCAGGCAACGGGTGTCCTGGAGACACAGCTGGTTGTGCCTGACCTGAGTAGCGGATTGTTACTGGTGGCCATTGGCGTGGTCGGCACGATGGCGCATCTGCTGATGACCTGGTCTCTGCGGTTTGCACCGTCTGCTACGGTGGCTCCGATGCAATATCTTGAAATACCGGTCGCAACCATCATTGGTTATCTGGTGTTTGCAGACTTGCCGAACGGTCTGGCAGCCATTGGTATTGTAATCACCATTTGTGCTGGGCTCTATGTGGTGTTTCGCGAGCACGCGATTGCCAGGCGCTGAGTTGAGGCAATGCCGGTTCCTGCCAGGCAAGCCTATTTGTCTGATCCGGCCACGCCAAACCGGCGGGCAAGGTGAACCATTGCCAACATCGCCACACCAGCGCCCAGCAGCATGATCCTGTCGCTGAATGTCGGCTCGCGCATCTGATCGTCGATCATCGCCATCAGGAATGTCAGGGGCAGGATGCCGATTGCGGTCGTCCATGTGAACCGCCACCAGTTCACATTGGTCAGCCCCGCACCATAGTTGACCAGGTTGAACGCGATCACCGGCACCAGTCGCACGCCGATCATTGCCGATACGCTCGTCACGGCGGCTCCCTTGTCGATCCTTGCCAGTTGATTGAGCGTCAGCATGTCGGTAACAAACGGGCGGCCCAGTTTGCGGGCAATACCGAAGGCCAGCAGCCCGCCAATCATGGCTCCTGTCCATGTGAGAACCGTTCCCCACACTACGCCGAAACTCATGCCTGCGGCAATTGCCACGAACTCGGCAGGAAACGGAATGAATGAGTGGGCCACCATCATGCCAATGACGCCAAAATGACCCCAGATTCCCCAGGACTTTATAAAGCCGGCCATGGTTTCGCGTGAAAAACCGTCGCTACCATCCTCCAGGAACCAGACCAATGCGCCACCGCTCAGCAGCAATGCCAGCACCAGACAGAATCCGGCAAAAGTGCGCCATGCAAATCCGGCTGCTTTGCCACCGGCTTCGCCGTTGGAGCCCTTGTGTTCTTGTTGTTCGGTAATGTCGGTGTCCGTCCCGATTTCGTGATACAGGCATTGCATCAACCTAGCACGTCGACACATTTTCCCGTGTGATGATCTGCACCAGCCGGTTCAATTCCATACGGGACTTACTGGCGCGACCTGCATCTCCCAAAGTGGGGCAGAAAAGTCACACCTTTTAAAAATGGTCAGCGCATGCCGGTGTGCGGTGTTGACCTGTCCTGCCGATTGTGGCTCCTTTTTTGGATTCCAGCAATTCTGCATTTATTGAGACTTTTGGGTCCAAAAAATGTTTTCTGGTTGGTCGCTTTGGCGCGGCTGGTGCTATTGCGATGGCGCGGCGCTCTGCTAGTTTGACCATCGAAGACGTCTTCCATTTCAACAGCGGATGGTATTGCGCCCATGGCGAGCGAGCCCAAAATCGACCTCAACCTGAAAACCTGGGATGAGGTGAAAACCACAACCTGTTACATGTGCGCCTGCCGATGCGGCATCAAGGTCTATCTGAAAGACGGCACCATCAAATACATCGAGGGCAATCGCGACCATCCGGTGAACAAGGGTGTGTTGTGTGGCAAGGGCTCGGCCGGTATCATGCAGCATTATTCACCCGCTCGCCTGACCAAGCCGCTGATGCGGGTTGGTCCGCGCGGTTCCGGTGAATTCCGCGAAGTCGAATGGGATGAAGCACTGAGAACAGCAACCACCTGGTTGTCCCAGGTGCGCTCGACCGATCCTAAAAAGCTGGCGCTGTTTACCGGGCGAGATCAGTCACAGGCGCTCACCGGCTGGTGGGCAACCCAGTTCGGCACGCCGAACTTTGCCGCCCATGGCGGGTTTTGTTCGGTGAACATGGCAGCGGCCGGCCTGTACACCTTCGGCGGCTCGTTCTGGGAGTTTGGTGAGCCCGACTGGGACCGCACCAAGTACTTCTTGTTGTTCGGTGTGGCAGAGGACCATGCCTCCAACCCGATCAAGACCGGGCTTGGCAAGCTGAAGAAAAACGGTGCCAAGATCGTCTCGATCAACCCGGTCAAGTCAGGCTACTCGGCTATCGCCGATGAATGGGTCGGCATTCGCCCCGGCACTGACGGACTGTTTGTCGGTGCGCTGGTTCACCAGTTGCTCAAGGCAGGCAAGATCGACCTCGATTACCTGGCCCGCTATACCAATGCCGGTCATCTGGTGATCCAGGATCCAGGCGCGCAAGACGACGGCCTGATCGCGCGCGACCGCTATGGCAAGATCCTGGTGCTGGATGCGAAGTCCAGAAAACCTGTAACGCTCTACAAGGCGGATCAGGTTGCCCTGCACGGCGAAGTCAAGCTGCCCGGCAAGGGCAAGCGCAAGGGTGTGCCGTCGTTCCAGTTTGTCGCCGAGCGCTATCTGTCCGATGAATACTCGGCTGAAAAGGCCGCCACCCATTGCGGCATAGAAGCGGCCACCATCAAGCGCATTGCCGGTGAACTGGCCCATGCGGCCTTTGAGCAGGCTTTCGAACTGGACATCGCCTGGACCGACACCCACGGCAACAAACATGACAAGATGACCGGCAGGCCGGTATCCATGCATGCCATGCGCGGTATTTCAGCCCACTCCAACGGCTTCCATACCTGTCGTTCAATTCATATTCTGCAGATACTGCTGGGTACCATCGATGTGCCGGGTGGTTTCCTGTACAAGCCGCCATTCCCGAAGGCAGCGCCTCCAGGCCTGAAGCCTGCCGGCAAGGTCGGCGAAGTCAATCCGCTGAAAGCCCTGCCCGGTCCGCCGCTCGGATTTGTGGCCGGGCCTGAAGACCTGCTGGTCAACGAGGACGGTTCACCCCGGCGCATCGACAAGGCCTATTCCTGGGATGCACCGATTGCCGCGCACGGCCTGATGCACACCGTCATCACCAATGCGGCCAACAAGGACCCATACGGCATCGATGTGCTGTTCATGTACATGGCAAACATGGGCTGGAACTCCACCATGAATACCAAAGGTATCATGGAGCACCTGACCAAAATCGATGAAGAGACCGGTGACTATGTGATCCCGAAATTCATCTATTCGGATGCCTATTACTCCGAAACCGTGGCCTATGCCGACCTGATCCTGCCGGACACGACCTATCTGGAGCGCTGGGACTGTATCTCGATGCTGGACCGGCCCATCTCCGAACCCCATGGACCGGCTGACTCTATCCGCCGGCCGGTCGTTGAGCCGGACCGCGATGTGCGCGCCTTCCAGACCGTGATGCTGGATCTCGGCGCCCGGCTCGGCCTGCCGGGCATGGTCAAGGAAGACATGACGCCGAAATATCCCGGCGGTTATTCCGACTATATCGTCAACCACGAACGCGGCCCGGGCATTGGCCCGCTGGCCGGTTTCCGCGGGACAGACGGCAGCAAGCAGGGCACCGGCGAGGTCAATCCGAACCAGCTTGACGATTACATCAAGAACGGTTGTTTCTGGAAATACGACCTGCCGGAACACATGCGCTATTACCGCATGGCCAACAAGGACTATCTGGAGTGGGCACAGGGCTTCGGCTTCAATCCCAACGCCAACCAGATCATGTTCAACCTGTATTCGGAAACCATGCAGAAGTTCCGCCGCGCTGCGCGTGGCCATGGTGACACCGTGCCGCCACAGGTGCATCGCCGCCGGGTGGAAGCGTTCTTCGATCCGGTTCCCATGTGGTATGCGCCGTTTGAAGAAGCCATGACCGATGCCCGGGAATTCCCGATGCATGCCATTACCCAGCGGCCCATGGCAATGTACCATTCGTGGGGCTCGCAAAATGCCTGGCTGCGCCAGATCCTGGGACGCAACTGGCTCTACATGGAACGTGGCAGGGCCAAAAAGCTGGGCATGAAAGACGGTGACTGGGTGCATGTCACCAGCCATCATGGCCGCATCAAGGTGCAGTTGAAGCTGATGGACGGGGTGAACCCGGACACCGTGTGGACGTGGAATGCCATCGGCAAGCGCTCAGGGGCCTGGAACCTCGACAAGAATGCACCGGAAGCCAAAAAGGGGTTCCTGCTCAACCACATAATCTCGGACCTGTTGCCGGCGCGCGGCGACGGCTACCGCTATTCCAATTCTGATCCGGTAACCGGGCAGGCGGCCTGGTACGACCTTCGCGTGCGCATTGAAAAGGCCGACGGGGCGGAAATGTCAGAGCCACAGTTCGAGGCAACCAAGCGGCCACCGGGCCTGTTCAAGGCAGCCATGAAAATCGGCTCTCGGGCGCTTAAGAGGACCAGGTCATGACAACTCTTCCAGATACAACCCAGGCCGGACAGAAGAAACTCGGCCTGGTCATCGACCTGGATACCTGCGTCGGCTGTCAGGCCTGTGCGGTGTCGTGCAAGGAATGGAACACGCAAGGCTATTCCGCGCCTCTTACCGATCTGGAGCCTTACGGGCCTGATCCGGCCGGTGCCTGGCTCAACCGCATCCATGGCTATGAAACCGGCGAGGGCGACAATGCCCGCGGACTGCATTTCCCGCGCTCCTGCCTGCACTGTGAAACGCCAGCATGTGTCACCGTGTGTCCGACGGGGGCCAGTTACAAGCGTGCGGAAGACGGTATCGTGCTGGTCAACCCCGGCACCTGTATCGGCTGCAAGCTGTGCTCATGGGCCTGTCCTTACGGCGCGCGTGAATACGACCAGGACGACGGTGTGATGAAGAAGTGCACCTTGTGCGTTGACCGCATCTATAATGAAAACCTTGAACCGGAAGACCGCCAGCCGGCCTGTGTGAAAGCCTGTCCGACCGGGGCGCGTCACTTCGGTGACCTGGGCGACGAAAACTCCGACGTGTCGCAACTGGTCAAAGCCCGGGGCGGCTTCGATCTGCTGCCGCAGATGGACTACAAACCGGTCAACAAATACCTGCCGCCGCGGCCGCGGCGCGACAAGGCAGGCGGCGTTAAATCAACACCGCTGGAAACGGTTGGCAAGGGTGACGGTTCGCTGGCAGAGCGTGTCTTTTCCTGGATTGATGAGGTGTTGAGCTAATGCATCCCGCTTATTCCGTTATCCTGTTCACCACAGCGTCCGGCGCCGGTTATGGCCTGCTGGCGCTGTTGGGTTTAACCGGTGCCAGTCACGGCAGCGTCTCAGACTTCTGGTTTGGCGCCGTGTCCATGCTGGTCGCGCTCGGCCTCATCACGGTCGGGCTGTTGTCATCCACGTTCCACCTTGGTCACCCGGAACGTGCCTGGCGGGCGTTTTCGCAGTGGCGGTCCTCGTGGCTGTCACGCGAAGGCGTGCTGGCAGTTGCAACTTACATTCCGGCATGCCTGTTCGGATTGTTGTGGGTCCTGCCGGACAGCAACGAGACCTTGCTGGCTGTTCTTGGGGTCATGACCGCCATCCTGGCAATGGTCACCGTGGTGTGCACTGCAATGATCTATGCGTCACTGGAGACGATCCGTGCCTGGCGGCACTGGATGGTGGTGCCGGTCTACGTGATTTTCTCGATTGCAACGGGTGCGGTTTTGCTGTTTGCGCTGACCAGTGTGTTCGGCCGCTCCGGTATTCCGGCACTTGGTGTCATCACCATTGTGGCGCTGGTGTTGGCCGGTATTGCCAAGCTGGTTTACTGGGCCAGCATCGACAACATGAAGCCGATCTACACCATGGGTGATGCCACCGGTCTCGGCGGTGATGTACGCCAGTGGGAACTGCCGCACACATCGGAGAACTACATCCAGTCGGAAATGGGCTTCAGGGTGGCGCGCAAGCATGCGCGGAAACTGCGCATGATTGTCGGTGTCTGCCTGGTCGCGGCACTTGTGCTGGTGTGGGCTGCGTTCGGCTTTGAAGGCAATGCAGCCCCGGTATTTGCCGTCCTGGCCGTTGTGCTTGCCAGTATCGGAGCTGTTGTCGAGCGCTGGCTGTTTTTTGCACAAGCCAAACACGTTGTGTCACTGTTCTATGGCGAGCAGAGCGTGTAGTCGCCTCTAATCGCGCTCCACCCGGCACTGGAAACAGTTGTTTTCTGCCGAACGCACATGCACGAACTGAACCTTGTTGTCTGCCAGCAACGACCCGGCATAGGTGCTGATATCTGCTGTTGGAACCATCTGGCCGGTGCCGTAAATGATGCGCTCATCAGCATCATATCCACGCACGAGATAGGCCGGACTGTTCAACATGTCGGGCAGGGCCGCATCCGGTGTGGCGCGTTCGCAGAAATCGGCGTGCAGGAAAATCGGTCCGGTTTCAGAGTAGGGCTGCAGATTGCAAAACGGGCGATGCGCCACAATCAGGTACTCGTCACCTTCGTCGACGAGCTTCAGGCAGTGGCGGCAGGGTATCCGGCTGCCGTCTGATACGGCGCGCTCCGGCACATTGCCATAGACATCCGGATCTCCGTTCTGCAGGCTTCTTGCAATATCCGTCGAGATGGCTTCATAGCGTATGTTCATTGACTGATCTCCTTGATTGGTGACCGACGATGGCATTGAATAAAGCATCTGACGACCCGGTTTACGGAAACTGCCGAACAGGACATCGGAGCACTCCATGCGAGAGAATATTGAAGTGGCCATAAGCAGCATCAAACTGGCACAAGGGATTGCGCTGGAAGATGACTGGTTCGGCGTGAAGGCACTGGATGACGCAACCATTGCAATCGGCGAACCGGCTTATCATCAGCGCAACTGGAGCTATCTGATCTCGGACGGGGATGACAGCCTGCTCTTCGATACCGGCTCCGGCAGACGGTCGCTGGCAGCTCTGGTCGCGCGCCATGGCAGGGCCCATGTCAGGGCATTTCCGTCTCACATGCATTTTGATCATCTCGGCAACATCCACGCGTTCGGTCCGGTGATAGTGGCTGACCTGCCAATGCTGCGCGCTGTCGAGACAAACGGCACACTGACCCCGACCGATGAGATGTTCCTTGGGGCCAGCGAAGGCGTGCCGGTGCCGACATTCGAGGTGGGTAGCTGGATTGCGCCGGGCGAGGTGGTCTCAGTGGGTGCACGGTTGCTGCAGGTTGTACACACACCGGGGCATTCACCCGATTCGGTATCATTGTGGGAAGCGGAACGGAACCGCTTCTACGCGGCAGACTTCATTTATTGCGGTGCGTTGTATGCCCAAACACCGGGTGCATCATTGCGGGATTATCTGCGCATCTGCGAGCAGTTGCTCCACGACCTGCCGGACCAGGTGCAGATCGTCTGCTG
>JABDRA010000185.1 GCA_013041995.1 Anderseniella sp.
AGCGACGGCAAGGCAGCGATGTGGACCGCGCTGGGGGCCGCTTTATTACGCAGAGTCTGAACGGCAAGGCCGAGCTGATCAAACGCTGCAGTGAAACCGGGCAGCACTGCGTCACCCAGCGCGGTCAGTTGCACGCCTCGTGCTGTACGTTCAAACAGTTTTGCTCCCAAAGAGGCTTCCAGCGACTTTACGTGCGCGGTGATGGCTCCTGGCGTCACGCCGAGTTCCTGAGATGCAGCGGCAAATCCGCCAAGCCGGGCGGCGGCTTCGAAGGCTCTGAGTGCGGTTAGTGGCAAGTCTTTCGGGCGTGGGGGTGCGATAGTCATTTTAACCTCAGTTTTTCTGACCCTAATATTTTGCAAAACTGATTTGCCTGCAAGCCCGGACACTGCTCTTTTGGGACGGAGATCAGCCCTGCTGCCTGCCAAGGAGACCGCAATGACAAACCTCTCACCAAGACCCTGGGTCCCGGCTCACTGCGAAACGCTGGTGCAGCGCATTGCGAACGACACGGCGCGCGCTTCCAGCGCGCAGATCAACACCCGGCTCGATCAGCTGGTGCAGGACAACAGGACAATCCATGAGCGTGATTGCTTCAATCTCAACCCGGCCACCAATGTCATGAATCCGCGCGCCGAAGCCATGCTGTCTGCCGGCCTCGGCTCTCGTCCCTCACTGGGATATCCGGGCGACAAATACGAGATGGGACTGGAAGCCATTGAGGAAATCGAGGTCATCGCGGCAGAATTGTGTGCGGAGGTGTTTGCCGCGCAGTATGCGGAAATCCGTGTGGCGTCCGGTGCCATGGCCAACCTGTACGGCTTCATGGCGCTGACCAGACCCGGCGACTCAGTGATCGTGCCGCCGGCATCCGTTGGCGGTCATGTCACCCATCATGAGGCCGGATGCGCGGGTCTGTATGGCCTGGACATACATTACGCGCCGATCAGGGAAGATGGCTACACCGTGGATGTGGATGGTTTGCGGGCACTTGCCGGCAAGGTTCGCCCCAGGCTCATTACAATCGGCGGCAGCCTCAACCTGTTGCCACACCCTGTGGCTGAGGTGCGGGCGATCGCAGATGAGGTAGAGGCCCGCGTCCTGTTCGATGCAGCCCACCAGTGCGGCATCATTGCCGGTCAGGCGTGGCCAAATCCTCTGGCGCAGGGTGCACACCTGATGACCATGAGCACCTACAAGAGCCTTGGCGGGCCGGCCGGCGGCCTGATTGTCAGCAACAACGCGGACATCGTGGAGCGACTCGATCACATCGCATTTCCCGGCATGACAGCCAACTTTGATGCAGCGAAATCCGCCGCCCTTGCCGTGACCATGCTGGACTGGCGCGAGCACGGCAACGCCTGTGGCGCCGCCATGATCGAACTTGCAACGGCCCTTGCGTCTGCGCTCGACGCCAGCGGCATGCCGGTTCACGGGAAAGCGTTCGGTTACACGCAGTCGCACCAGTTCGCTATTGAAGCGGCTCGCTTTGGCGGCGGACAGGCAGCATCGAAAAAGCTGCGCCAGGCAGGCTTTCTGGCCTGCGGTATCGGCCTGCCGGGCCCCGAGGTCGCGGGAGACATGAACGGCCTGCGCATCGGCACCCCGGAACTGGTTCGCTGGGGCGTGACGCCGGAACATGCAGAGAAACTGGCCGGGCTGATTACGCGGGCCTTGACCACCAATGATCCTGCGTCACTAGCCGGCGAGGTGACGGCCTTCCGGCAGCAATTCGATCAGTTGCATTTTATCAGGAACTGAACGGCTGCCTTCAGACGATCAGACAACGGTGTGCTAACCGGAAACCTGCCGCATTACTGCACCGGCAATCCCCGCTCCTGCAGCACCCGCCTTATCAGATCGCCGGCTGATGCCGGGTTTTTGAAACAGCCTGAGATATTGAGTATCCGGCTGGCGATACTGGAATCAGGAAACCCGATCTTCGCCATGTCGGTGCGCAGTGTGGCGGTTACCTTCTCGAAAGCCTTGTTGTTGAAACCTTCTTCATCGCGCAGGCGGCGGATGGCGACACAGTCGCTGATACTCTCATTCCGGAGATATTCAGGACCATTGCGCGGCGGAACAGGCCGGTCTACATCCCCCGTCTGATGGTGGGCGCATTCGTGCCGGTCAATGAACTGCTGGAACTCACGCGGGGCGCTTGCAAAATTGAACCTCAGCACGACAGGCTTTCCGCTGCCGTCCCTGATCGCCATTCCGGCTGCCAGGCCGGGGCGGCCCCGGTCAGTCATGCTGAACTGAACCGGTTCACCCTTGTTGTTGGAACACACAGGGACCGGCGCAAGATCAGTTGCCTTGGCCGCGTTATCCTGTTGTGCGCCAGCGCTGCCGGTGGACGCTGCCACAACCAGTGCTGACATCACCACAACAACGGTCTGGCCGATGGCTGTCTGCACAATGCCAGTCATGGATCAGCAAACAACAGGGCCGGAACTTCGGAACTGCCGTCCGTCAGACCGGTCGCAGCATGGACGATGGCGTTGGCATCGATGCCGAAATGATCGTACAGGTCGGCAATGGTGCCGGTCTGGCCGAAGTGCTCGACGCCCAGCGGAATGGTGCGGTGCCCGACCACGCCGCCCAGCCAGGCAAGCGTTGCCGGATGGCCGTCAATGACGGTGACGATTGAGCAGTTTGCAGGCAGCGGTGACAGCAATGCCTCGATATGAGCCCGCGCCCGGGCGTTGCCGCGCCGGCGATCACGCTGGGCTGCGGTCCATCCGGCATTCAGCCTGTCGGCTGACGTCACAGCCAGAACGCCGACATCGCGCCGCACTTCGGCAATGCGCCCTGCCGCCGCAATGGCCTGCGGCGCAACACAGCCCTGGTAGGCGATGACCACCTCGCAGTTCGGCCCCGGCTCGCGCAACCAGTAGGCGCCGTCAATGGTGCCCTGCCGGAAATCGTCATTGGCGCGGGTGCCGGGCTGTTCAATCGGGTTGGTGCTCAGGCGCAGATAAACCGATCCACCGGTTTCATCGCGCAGCCAGGTGCGCTCGTCGCGGTCGCCTTCACCGTCCTTCTGCATATACTCGAACGCCCATTGCATGATCACCGCCAGTTCATCGACAAAGGCAGGTTCGAACGCGGCCAACCCATCCTGGCTCATGCCGATGAGCGGTGAGCCGATGGACTGATGCGCGCCGCCTTCAGGTGCCAGCGTGACGCCGGACGGCGTGCCGACAATCATGAAGCGGGCGTCCTGATAGCACGCATAATTCAGCGCATCGAGACCGCGGGCGACAAACGGGTCGTACACCGTGCCCACCGGCAACAGTCGCTTGCCGAACAGCGAATGAGACAGGCCGGCCGCGCCGAGCAGCAGGAACAGGTTCATCTCCGCAATGCCAAGTTCGATGTGCTGGCCTTCGGGCGTGAACTCCCATTTTGCCGTGGATGGTATCTTCTCGCTGATGAACGTATCGGCC
>JABDRA010000331.1 GCA_013041995.1 Anderseniella sp.
AAGCACGGTCATGGAGACACCGCAGATAATAACCAGTTGCACCAGGTCTCCCGGCGTTATCGCCAGGATGTTGCCGAGCACGATGGTCTGGATGTTGACCGATGTCGGCGACAGCGACACCATGAAAAGCCCCAGCGCAAAGAACGACGTGAAGATCAGGCCGATGATGGCGTCTTCGCGCAGCTTGGTCCTTTGGTTCAAAAACAGCATGGCGAGCGCCGCCAGACCGCCGGAGAAAAACGCACCGATCGAAAACGGCAAGCCCAGCATATAGGCACCTGCGACCCCGGGGACGATGGCGTGTGACAGGGCATCGCCGATCAGCGACCAGCCCTTCAACATCAGATAAGCCGACAGGAAGCCGCACACGGCGCCAACCAGCGCACAAACCCACATGGCGTTGACCATGTAGTTGTAGGTGAAGGGTTCCAGCAGCAGGTTCATTTCTGTTTCTGCTCCAGTTCTTCTTCGCCGTCGCCATAAATGACGAACGGACGCTCATCATCTGTGAGGACCGTAACGGTGCGGGCATCATCGTCGTCGTGCAGGTCTTCACCGCCCAGGGTGAACTGGCGCAGTACGCCGCCGAAGGCATGTTCAAGATTGGCCTGGGTGAACACCTGCGCGGTTGGCCCTTCGGCAAGCACGGTGCCCTTGATCAGGATGGCGCGGTCGCAGAACTGTGGCACCGAACCCAGATTGTGGGTCGAGACCAGCATGATGTGTCCTTCATCGCGCAAACCCTGCAGCAGCTTGACGATGGCGTCTTCGGTTTTCACGTCCACGCCGGTGAACGGCTCGTCGAGCAGGATGATCTTGCCCTCCTGTGCCAGGGCGCGGGCCAGGAAGACCCGTTTTTTCTGACCGCCCGACAGTTCGCCGATCTGGCGTTTGCGGAACTCGCTCATGCCAACCCGTTCGAGCGCACTGGTGACCATCTCGTGGTCACGGGGCTTCGGCATGCGCAACCAGTTCATGTGGCCATACCGGCCCATCATCACGACATCCTCGACCAGGACAGGGAAGTTCCAGTCGACCTCTTCGGATTGCGGCACGTAAGCAACCAGGTTGCGGTCCAGCGCCTGTTCCTCACTCATGCCGAGCATTCTCACATCGCCTTTGGCCAGCGGCACAAATCCCATAATGGCTTTGAACAGGGTAGACTTGCCGGACCCGTTGACACCGACCAGGGCAGTGATCGTGCCGACAGGAAGTGAGAAGCTGGCATCATAAAGCGCGGTGTGACCGTTGCGATATGTAACGGTCACATCCCGGACTTCGAGGCCATCGTCGCTGTGTTGATCTGTGTGTTGATCTGCTCGGACCGGGTTCAGCATCACTTTAATCCCGCCGCGATTGTTTCAGTCGTGACGCTCAGCAGATCGAGATAGGTCGGCACCGGGCCATCCGGGCCGGACAGCGAGTCCACATACAGCACGCCTGCATAGCGGGCGTCGGTTTCGCGCGCCACCTGTTTGGCGGCAGCCGGAGAAATGGTACTTTCACTGAACACTGACTTGATGTTGTTGGCCCGAACGGCATCGATCACCTGGCGCACCTGCTGTGGCGTTCCCTGCTGATCGGCATTGATCGGCCACAGGAACAGTTCCTTCAGGTTGAAGTCCCTGGCCAGATAGGAAAATGCGCCTTCGCTGGTGACCAGCCAGCGTTCGTTGTCCGGGATGGCTGCAAGCAATTCGCGAATGGGTGCGACGCGGGCTTCGATTTCAGCTTTGTATTTCTCCGCGTTGGTTTTGTAGACATCGGCGTTGTCGGGGTCCTGTTCAGCCATGGCGCGGGCAATGTTGTCGATATAGACCTGTGCATCGGCCGGGCTCATCCAGGCATGCGGGTTGGGTTTGCCGGAGTAGGGGCCTGCCACAATACTCATCGGCTGGACACCTTCGCTGATGACGGCTGAAGGGACGCCGGACAAATTGGCGAGAAATTTCTCAAACCACTGTTCCAGGTTGAGGCCGTTCCACAGTATCAGGCCCGCGCCCTGAGCGCGGACAATGTCCTTCGGTGTTGGCTGGTAGTTATGTATCTCCGAACCGGGCTTGGTGATGGAGACCACTTCAGCGGTATCGCCGGCAACGTTGGATGCCATATCGGCGATGATGGTGAAGGTGGTGACGACTTTCAGTTTTGCCTGCGCGCCTTGCGCCATGCTGAACATGGCGACTGTCAGCGCTGCCAGTATCGCGACCCTTTTCAGTTTTTGAGGCACGTATTTGCACTCCGGTAAAGAGGTTGGTGACGGACACTTTATGTAAATGCAAATTATTTGCAATAAGGAAATTCACAGGCGCATTTTGTTATTGCAAATGATTATCAACTTGCTAGTTTGCCGGCATGCCGACACCCCTGGACAGTGATGACCTTTTGAATGCCCTGCGCGACGGCGGTGCGCGGATCACCAAGCCGCGCAAGATCATCATCCAGATACTGGCTGACAAGGGCGACGAGCATCCCGACGCCATGGATATTTTCAGACGCGCCGTCCGGCAGGACAGCCGCATCTCATTGCCGACGGTTTATCGCACCTTGAAAATGCTGGAAGAGCACGGCGCCATACAACGCCATGCCTTTGTCGACGGCAGGTCGCGTTATGAACCGGCCGACGGGCCGCATCATGATCACCTGATAGACATGGACACTGGCGCGGTCATTGAATTCCAGTCCGAGAAGATCGAACGACTGCAGGAAGAGATCGCCCGTGAACTGGGGTATGAAATTGTCCATCACCGGCTCGAATTATATGGCCGTAAGACTAAAGTGTAAGGTTTTGGCCGACCGTGGCATTTATGCAACACTTTTCAAAATAATGCATCGACGCCTCTACTCGCCCTTGAATGTGCAGCGCAGCCGCCTCTATGGTCAGGTCATCGAGAAGCTGATTGCTTCAAGGGATTCGCGAGCAGGAGGTTCCATGCGGCGCACACTACTAACACTTTCCGCGATTGTACTCGCAGCGGCTGTTGCAATGCCAACAGCAAGCGCAGAGTCGCGAAACGGCAAACAATGCAGCAACTTTATCGAATGTATCTTTGGTGGAATTGGCAACAATAACGGCGACAGGAGCCGCCCCAGTTTTGGTGGTGGTGGTGGAAACTACGGACCCAGTACGCGGAAACTAATCAATTTTCCGCAAGGATCCAGACACAAGACGGGGACGATCATTGTCGATACGTCCGAACGCAATCTCTACCTTATTCAACCCGGCGGAAAAGCCTATAAATACCGGGTCGGCGTGGGCCGCCAGGGCTTCCAGTGGTCAGGAAGCGCCAAAATTTCCCGCAAGGCCGAGTGGCCAAGCTGGACTCCGCCAAAAAGAATGATCGCGCGCGAAAAGAAAAAGGGCATCATTCTGCCGGCGCGCATGGAGGGCGGACCCAATAATCCGCTGGGTGCCCGCTCACTGTATATCGGGAGTTCGCTATACCGCATTCACGGCACCAACAATCCGTCTTCAATCGGCGGTGCGGTATCTTCAGGCTGCATTCGCCTGACCAACACAGACATTATTGACCTGCATAAACGCGCCCGCGTCGGTGCAAGGGTCATCGTGCGCCGCTAGCAGGCAGCGCCCACACATTACTGGTTTTGCAGGGGAGCCTTGGGGGGTTACCCTGACCCCGGAACGCACGAGGGGGCTCAAGCGTTCCGGGGTCTCTCATTTCTGGGGCATGTTTTGGCCGGCATGCATAAACCAGTTCGGCGGAACTTTTGTACCAGGGCTGGACAGTAATCGGCGAGGTGCGCATATTGCGGTGCAATATAGTTAGTTCCTTTTGTATTGCCTGTCGCCATTTCCGAAAGAAGCTCCAGCCATGCTGCCCGCCACACAGACACTGTATTTTGAAGATTTGTCCCTTGGCATGTCGGAAACCTACGCCAAGGAGGTCAAGTCGTCCGATGTGATCGGCTTCGCTGAAATCTCCGGCGACCGTAATCCGATCCACTTGTCGGAGCACTTTGCGGCCCAGACCCCGTTCAAGGGCCGGATTGCCCATGGTCTTTATACCGCCAGTCTGATTTCCGCGGTGATCGGCACAAGATTGCCGGGACCGGGTGCGATCTACATGAAGCAGACGTTGAACTTCAAGGCCCCGGTGCGCATTGGAGACATTGTAACGGCACGTGTCGAAGTGCTCGAATTAAGCGATAAGGGCAACCGCGTCAGGCTGGCGTGTAGCTGTTCTGTGGAAGATCTGCTGGTGCTTGAAGGCGAGGCGCTGGTCAAGGTCCCCAGCGCGGATGACGACTGAATTTGGCCACGCTCTCGCATTTGACGTCAGTTTATGTTACTCTGGGCAAAGGCGGGATTTTGAACAGTCTCGTTGGATAAAGGTTATCTAGTGCAGTCAGTTTGATACCTTGGTGGTGCGCCATAGGGGGACGGTGTTGTTTTCGAACCACCCTTGAACAAGGTCCCTTGCTCTATGATCCGATTAGGTGGTTTTTCCGAAGAGACGCTTGCCGTGGATTCTATTTCTGCGGACATTGATCTGTTGGCACGGCTGGCTGCGCGCGGCGGCACACTGTCTGATTATGACATCGAACTGTTGACCCGGTGCAGCTTGCGTCTGTCACAACTCAATCCCATGCTGTCCGCCAGCATTGCGGCTGCCGCTCCCCAGACATCACTCGCCGTAAGGCCTGCGGTCAGACCCAAAGCAAAAAAACCGGCAACATCGCCGAAATTGCCTGTCGCCGCTGTGTGATTCCTTTAAACCAACTCTTACCACAGCGACGTGATGAGCAGGGCCCCACCGAGCGCGATGATACCGAGGCTCATGACGGTTCCGAAGCTGTTGTCCAGGTTCACCTTAGAGACAATTTTCAGGAACCGTTCACGTGCCGCGATCAGCAGGACGCCCTCTGCCAGGGCGACCCAGCCCACAAGTGTCACGAAACTGGCAAGCCATCCTGTCCACAATGAATGCACGGCCAAAATCGTACCGCCGATGGCAAACGCCATGACGCCGCCGAGATAGCC
>JABDRA010000186.1 GCA_013041995.1 Anderseniella sp.
GCTCGTAACTTCGAAGCAATCTGTGAAGCACTTGGCGACATATGCCAACTCTATACACCTGCCGAATGCAGAAACTTCTTCAAAGCAGCAGGATATGAGGCCGAATAAATGCAACGCGCTTTAGACCCTAACTGTTACCGCAGCGTTCGCGCCACAGGCCGCACTTTTCCTGTACCGGACGGTCTGAATAACTGAACATCACCGCATCCTCAGATACCTCATGCACAACCTCGCGCCAGGACGGCACGACAACGACATCGCGCGGTGACCAGGTGAAAACTTCACCATCCACAATGATGCGGCCTTTACCCTCAACACCGACAAAAACCGTTGCATCGGTAGAGCGATAGGCTTGCGACGTGAAGCCTTTCGGCAGCAATTGCAGACACGTGCCGATGGTCGGCATGGCCCAGCCACCATCGACCGGGTTTACATAGCGCATTTTAAGACCGTGACACGGGTCCCAATCTTCCTGTTGTTTCATTTGCTCGAGCGCCTCTCTCGAGCGCTCATAAGGATAGTTGAAGATCGGCGAAGTCGGCGTCGCTTTCTCATATCCCAGCGGCAGCATGTTCGCGCCATAACGCGCAATCGAGTCTCCCTGCTGCTTGCTGATTGGCTGCTGATCCTCGCCGAACCCTTCGGCAAATGACGCATCGAGAAACTGCACCAGCGGAATGTCCAGGCCGTCCAGCCAGAACACCGGGTCTGCGCTGTCATTGCCGTGATCATGCCATTCCCAGTTGGGTGTGATGACAAAATCACCATAGTGCATTTCGGTTTTTTCACCGCCGACCGCCGTATGGCCGCCCGACGCCTCCAGCACAAATCGCAGTGCCGACTGGGTGTGCCTGTGGGCAGGAGCCACCTCGCCCGGCATGACAAGCTGCACCCCGCAATACAGCGACGTGGTACATTTTGACGTCCCTTTCAATCCGGGGTTTTCCAGGATCAGCACCCGGCGCTCGGCTTCCTTTGCGGTGATCAGGTCGCCTGCCTCGAGCAACCGTGAGCGAACCTTGTCATAGTGCCACATGAAAGGCACACAGTCGCTTTTGGGTTCCGGGGTAATAATTGCTCCCATGACAGACCACAACGCAGTCATGCTTTCAGGTTCAATCGCCTTGTAGAACGCCTCACGCTGCGCGCTGTTTGAAGCTGATGCCTGTGCCATTACCAATCCTGTTTCGATGAATGATGTTACTGTATCAAATAGACAGTGAAACGCCGTGCGCTTCAAGCTGCGCTGTAAACGCCGGCGCGAAGCGGCGCAGCTTGTCTGCATCCAACCGGCCTGCACGTCGAATGTAACTCAGCGCAAACGGCCACGGCTCAAGTGCCATGTGCTGGTCAAATGCCTCATACCAGTGGGCTGATCTTGTCGCTGCGTTGACGATCTTCTGCAGGCCCGGATGGCGGGCATGCTGAAAAGCCGCCAGCGCGACGGGAATGTTCCAGTCGTTTGATTCAAGCGCATCAACCAGCGCAATCACATCTTCCAGCGCCAGCCTGGTGCCTGATCCGATTGAAAAATGGGCCGAGTGCAGTGCGTCCCCGACCAGGACCTTGTTGCCCGAGTAATATCGCTCGCACGTAAGGTTTGGAAACTGCCGCCAGGCAGACTTGTTGTCCACCAGCCGCCCATCGCCCAGAACATCTGCAAACAACTCTTCGCAAACGGTGCGGGTTGTCTCGGCATCGAGATCCGCAAATCCGGCCTCGTGCCAGATCGCATCGGTGGTTTCTATGATGAACGTGCTGCGCCCTGCCTTATAGCGGTAATGATGGGCGTTGAATTTGCCCAGCCGGGTTTCAACAAAGCTTTGCGTGAGGGCATCAAACTCGCAGTCCGCCCCGTACCAGATGAAGCGGTTGGACAACATTTCCATTTGCGCACCGAACTCTTCCGGTGCCGCTGTCCTGATAACCGAGTTAAGCCCGTCTGCCCCGATGATCAGGTCAGCGGGGCCGAAGGCATCAACTGAAGCGATACGGGTGTCATAAACCGGATGCACGCCAAGTTGCGCTGCACGGCGCTGCAACTGCTTGAGCAGATCCAGCCGTCCAATAGCCGAAAAC
>JABDRA010000188.1 GCA_013041995.1 Anderseniella sp.
TCAACCAAGCCACGCTCGCACCCAGCTGACCCCATAAAGTGCCATCTGAGCACGTAGAGAACGCAGGCACCCAGAAGGCAAATTCCGCTCAGGACAGAGCAGTCAGACCTTGACCTATTAGAGAACATCATTCGAATGTTTTCTTTCAAACAGAATTGCATAAGATTAATGGGTCCTGACCCTAGCGCCGGTCGAATGCCAGCTTTGCCGCCAGTCCGAGGAATACTGCCGACGACACATAACCAAGTGTCCTGGCAATCCATCTGTTCCCTGCCAGAACACCGCGCACCGAACCGGCACCGATGCCGACGAAACCGTTTACTGTTGTGACCGTTACATTGAGAACCAGCCCCAGCAACAGGAACTGCAGCACGGTTGATCCGCGCTCGGGATCCACGAACTGCGGCAGGAACGCCAGTGTGAACACGATGACTTTCGGATTGAGAAGATTGACCAGCACCCCGTCGCGCCAGGCTCTCATGGGCTCGGACTGTCTGGCATCGTCCGGCAAATCAAGTTGCACCGGATGTCTCAGCGCCTGCACGGCCAGCCACACCAGATAGCCGACACCGGCCCAGCGCAGCACTTCGAACGCCACCGGGTTCGCTGCAATCAGCGCAGCGAGGCCGAAGGCTGCCAGCAGCACATGGATGACGCTACCGGTGGCTATCCCGAGACTTGCAGCAAAACCTGCCTTGCGCCCCGACTTCAGGCCTTGCGACAGGCAGAACATCATGTCGGCCCCCGGTGTCAGGTTCAGCGCAATTCTGGCCATCATGAAAATCAGCAATTGCGCAGGGTCGATGATCATGTGGCTGCCTCTTCAGTCTCGCGCCAGCTCCAGCGTCATGCACACATTGTGCGGCGTGATGGCATAGTCTGCAAAGGCGTCGCCGTAGTCAAACCCGAAGCGCTTGTACAACCTGTGAGCCGGTTCAAAGTCCGCATGCGTACCGGTCTCAATGCCAATGCACTGATATCCCCGTTGCCTGGCCACGTCGAGAATGTGCCTGACCAGCCGTTCAGCGACACCCTTTCCACGATGCTGAAGCGCCGTGCGCATCGATTTTATTTCCGCAAATGTCGGATCAAGCTCTTTCAGCGCGCCACAGCCCAGCAGGTCAGCCCCGTCCCAAACAGTCCAGAACGTAACTTCCGGCACCCGCAATGCTGCCAGATCGAGCGCATGCACGGTGTCCGGCGGAGACAGCGTTGCCATATGATCAAGATGACCTTGAAGCAGACCTGCAATTTCAGGCCCGTTCAGATCGTCTACGCGAATTTCCATAACGGTTACCGCAATTTCCATGATCGTTGGATGAAGTGTTGAGACAAGTTTATGGAAATAATTTGACCGAAAACCCACTCACAAATGTCAGCCGGAGTCCTCGAACAGCGCCGCAATCCACTTTGACACTTCTGAAATACGGCGCAGCGAATGCTGATTTCTATGTGACAACAACCAGACCTCTCTTGAGACGTCTATGGTGCCGGCATCCAGTCGCCGCAGAGTGGGAATACGATCGGCAATCGGGGTTGGCAGCAACGACTTGCCGACACCGGCAATGACTGCCTCCAGTGCTGTTTCAACATCGTGCACCCGGAGACCGGTGGATTTCTCGCCGTTTTGTTTCAGCGTCCTGGCAAGCCATTTCGCCTGCGGCAGATGAGCCATGCTGTCATCATAAGTGATCCACGGAAGATCAAGGTCTGTACCGGGTGAGTGAGATTTGGCGGCGAAAACAGAGAATGGCAGCAATCCTATGCGGCGTGCGATCACCTGATTGCCGCCGGTGACCGGCCTGACAAAGCGCAAGGCAATATCCGCCTCGCGCAAAGTGAGGCTGAAATCCCTGCTGTCCGGAATAAGGTCGACCTGCAGTTTCGGATGCTGCCGGAGAAGACCGTCCACTTGCCGGGCCAGGCACCGGTTGATCAGAAACGGAACAGAGGTAATCCTCACAGTTCCGATACATTTACCTGCGCTCGCCGTAAACGTCTCTGTCAGCAGGTCGGATTCCCGCTCCATAGCCTCGATGCGAGAGGTTACCTTTGCGCCGTGATCCGTAAGAACCAGAGCCCCGTCCGGTCGCCTGACAAACAGGTCCTCGCCAAGCGCACGTCGTAATGCGCCCAGCCTGCGTGATACGGTGGTGTCATCGACGCCCATCTGGCGTGCAGCCGCCGATAGTGAGCCTGCTCTCTTTACGGCAAGCAGGTAACGAAGATCATTCCAGTTCAAATTCTGCATCTTTGCAGTTTAATCATGCAGAATTGCGCCTTCAAGCTGCAAATACACATGCATATGATG
>JABDRA010000337.1 GCA_013041995.1 Anderseniella sp.
AACCGACAGTGCGGCAATGATCGTGATCATGCTGAACTTTGTCTGCCTTGCGGTACTGGCTCCAATTGCCGTGTTGACCTGGAAGACACCTGACGCAGTGCAACTGATGTGGCTTGTGGGCGCCACCATTGCAGCAACCGCAGGACACTACTGCCTGACCCGGTCATATGCTGTGGCTGACATCACCGTCGTGCAGCCGATCACATTCCTGCAACTGGTCTGGACGGCCATGTTCGGATTCCTGCTGTTTTCCGAAACACCGGATGTGTGGGTATTCGCCGGCGGTTCGGTGATCCTGGCGGCCAGCACCTATATTGCGCATCGCGAACGCAAGCAGCAATCGGCGTTAACCGCTACTTTGCCCTCTCGAGTGCCTGGCGCAGGCGTCTGACCAGCTTGGACCGGTTCTTGTTGCCGGCGGTGTTTTCCACTGCTTCGTTGATGTCCAGCACCAGTTGCGTGAGTTCATTGTCGTAATCAGGCTGGCGGGCCGCCTCCGGCGGATCAATCGAGCGGCGGTTGTCGCTGTGGACTTTCACTGCCTTCTTGCCGTCAAGGCGGAAGGTTTCGTCTATTTCCGGCTGAAGGATGCGCGAGGCGGGCATCAGTTTCCTAGCGATCCGCGAGGTCAGCCCGGCCATGCCCTC
Source organism: Anderseniella sp. (assembly GCA_013041995.1). Lineage (GTDB taxonomy): Bacteria > Pseudomonadota > Alphaproteobacteria > Rhizobiales > Aestuariivirgaceae > Anderseniella. The sequence continues at coordinate 648 of JABDRA010000337.1, forward strand.
TTCTTCACCATGGATCAGGAACATGTTGCGGTGAACCGGCAGGCGCTCGGAAATCCAGCGCTCAAGTTCCGGGGCATCGGCGTGGCCGGAATACCCGTTTATGCGCTCGATTGCGGCGTTGACCTCAATCTCCTCGCCATGAATGCGGACTTTCTTTGCGCCGTTCAGCAACACCCGGCCAAGCGTGCCATTGGCCTGATAGCCAACCATCAGCACGGTGGCATTGCGACGATGCAGATGGTTTTTCAGATGGTGCTTGATGCGGCCGGCATCACACATGCCGCTGGCCGACAGCACGACATGGAACCCGCTCAGCTTTCCGATTGCCTTTGAGTCTTCCACGGATTCGGAAATCCTCAGATTGGGGGATTTCAATGCAGCCTTGAGAGCGCCTGCATTGGCCAAGAGGGCGGCATGCTTTTCGAAGATGGCGGTGGCCCGTCTGGCCAGCGGGCTGTCGATAAATACCGGCGCCGACGGACCCTCACCATTTGACATGATCATCATCAGGTCGGTGAGGACTTCCTGGGTTCGTTCAACCGCAAAAGACGGGATCAGCAGGACACCGCGTTTCTCGGCGGCGTCCTTGACATGTCTGGCCAGCAGGGCGCGGCGTTCGTCCGGATTGGCTTCGACCCGATCGGTTGCGCCGAATGTCGCTTCGCACAACAGGTAATCATAGCCTGATGGTGCGTCAGGGTCATGCTGCAGCAGCTTGTGTTCGGGTCCGATGTCTCCGGAGAAAAACAGGCGCAAGGGTTGCTGGCCATCACCTTGCGAAACTTCAACCTCGATAGACGTGGAGCCGAGCATATGTCCGGCATTCCAGAATCTGGCCCGGATATCAGTGGTGGCCTGGACCCAGGTTTCATATTCAACCGGCGAAAACTGCTGAACGGTCTGCAGGGCGTCTTCCATGGTGTATATGGGGCTGACTTGCTTGCGGCCGCGTCGCCGGTTGCGCCTGTTCAGCCGCTCAACCTCGCTTTCCTGGATGTGGCCGGAGTCCGGCAGCATCACCGATGACAGGTCCATGCTTGGTTCAGTAGCATGAATTTTTCCCCCGAACCCGTGCCGGACAAGCTTGGGCAATATACCGGCATGGTCGATATGGGCATGGGTCAGGAGCACGGCATCAATGCTGTCCGGTTTGAAGGGCAGCGGCTGGTAGTTCAGTTCCCGCAAGGTCTTGGAGCCCTGGAACAGGCCGCAATCGATCAATATGCAAGAGTGTGGGGTTTTCAGTCTGAAACAGGAGCCCGTGACGGTACGAGCGGCCCCGTGGAAGGAAAGTTCGATGCTCATTCAATGGCCTCCCGGGGGGCGTGAAATTATGTCGTGAAAGTATTGTTGTAGGTGTCGCGCAGGATGTTCTTTTGCACCTTGCCCATGGTGTTGCGTGGCAGTTCATCCACAACATAGATCTTTTTGGGCTGCTTGAAACGGGCAATCTTGTCGGCAATGGCGCTCAGTATGGCGTCCTCGCTGACGGCCTGGCCATTGGACGGCACAATGACACCGACCACGCCTTCACCAAAGTCGGGATGGTTGACACCGATAACGGCGGATTCAAGTACACCGTCCTGTTCGTCCAGCAGCAGTTCGATTTCCTTGGGATATATGTTGTAGCCGCCGGAGATGATCAGGTCCTTGGCGCGCCCGACAATGTGCACATAGCCGTCCTCGTCCACCTTGCCCAGGTCGCCGGTAATAAAAAAGCCGTCGTCGCGGAATTCCTCTTTGGTCTTTTCCGGCATTTGCCAGTAACCGGCAAACACGTTGGGACCCTTGACCTCGATGACGCCGATTTCGCCCTCAGCCAGTTTCTCGCCTGTGTCCGGGTTGCAGACCCGCAGGTCGACGCCCGGCAGCGGAAAGCCAACCGTGCCGGCGCGGCGTTCGCCGTCATACGGATTTGAGGTGTTCATATTGGTTTCCGTCATGCCATAGCGTTCCAGGATGCGATGGCCGGTGCGCTCTTCAAATTCGACATGGGTTTCGGCCAGCAACGGCGCCGAGCCGGACACGAACAGGCGCATGTGGGCGGTCAGTTCGCGGGTAAACCGGTCATCATCCAGCAGCCGTGTATAAAATGTCGGCACGCCCATCATGGTGGTCGCGTCCGGCAGACACTCAATGACCTGGTCAACCTTGAAACCGGGCAGGAAGATCATCCGGCCACCCGCCACCATAAGGGTGTTGGTTGCCACGAACAGGCCGTGGGTATGGAAGATGGGAAGGGCGTGCAACAGCACGTCGTCTTCGGTGAAGCCCCACAGGTCTTTCAGTACAATCGCATTCGACAACAGGTTGTCATGGGTCAGCATCGCGCCTTTTGAGCGTCCAGTGGTGCCGGATGTATAAAGGATGGCGGCCAGATCATCCGGACCGCGATCCACAGTGGCGAAATCCGGTTCAGCTACAACACCTGCATCCAGCAGCGATCCGGCGCTGGTCTCGGGATTTTTCCACACCCCCATGGTCTCGAGCCTGACACCGAGCTTGTCCGTCAGGGCTTCGAATTCCGGCCGGCGCGCCGGGTCGCAGACAAACAGGCGAGGGCCGGCATTATCGAGAAAATATTCCACCTCACTGGCCGTGTAGGCATTGTTCAGGGGCAGGAACACACCGCCGGCGCGGACCGTACCCAGATACAGCATGAGCGCTTCAATGGATTTCGGTATCTGTGCGGCAACCCGGTCACCAGGCTGAAGGCCACACTTGACCAGCATGTTGGCAAACCGCGCAGACACTTCCATGACATGGCTGTAGGTATACCAGCGGCCGTCATCAAGCTGGGCAAAGGCGCGCTCGGGGTCGGCGTTCTTCAACAAGCCGTCGAACAGGTGGTTAGGGTTCGGACTCATTAATCTTATCCATTCTGCGGGAGGATATTTTGCTTCTGACAAGGCGAATGGGCGCCGGAAACCTTATGGTTTTCAAGCCCTTTCAACGCCGGCAGGGGCAAAATAGACCCCGCCCTTCGGGATTGAAGGAAAACATTCGCCTGAAGGCGAAAAATGCTCGACAAGGCACAAAGCCTTGCCTTGCGCTTTTTCACCGTCATTCGAATGTTTTCCTTCAAACAGAATTGCATAAGATTAATGAGTCCGAACCCTAGCCATTTGCCTGCTTCCTTGCGTCTGGAGCTTCAAATCTGGCGTCCAGAAGCGAAGTTACTTCCCGCGATGCGATGACCCTGCCATCCTTCGAATAGGCTTCGTGATTGGCATCTACTGACTTGAGGTCATAGTGATAGTTGACCATCATGCCGGCAGAGTTGCGCAGGCCGTTTTTTGAGCGATCGCCCAGCCAGTGGATTGTCCTGAGGCTGGCACCATTGCCCAGGTGGAACCTGGCAACCGGGTCGATCGGCCCACCCTTGGGCCGCTGTTCCTGCAGGAAATACCGTGCAGCCAGTGATTTCAGCCCGGCAATCTCATCGGATGTTGCCTCGTCGGCATTTTCCGGTGTCAGTTCGCTGGCAACGGTGTACAGCGCTGCCGGTGCACTCTCCGGATCTGCGTCCGCCAGGTCTTTCAGCCACGCCATGAAGCCCGGTATCGGCGACAGGGTGATGAAGGTCTTGATGTTGGGCAGGCTGGTGGCAAGCTCGGTCGCGACCTGCTTGATCAGGAAGTTGCCGAACGAGACGCCGCGCAAACCCTTCTGGCAGTTTGAGATTGAGTAGAAAATGGCCGCCGCAGCATCCTGAGGCAACACGGGATCGCGGCTTTCCGCCAATACTGCCTGAATTGACCCTGCAATGTCTGCGGTCAGCGCGACTTCCACGAAGATCAACGGTTCATTGGGCATGGCCGGATGAAAGTAGGCAAAACAGCGCCTGTCCGCCGGTTGCAGACGGCGGCGCAAATCGTCCCAGCTGTCAATGGCGTGGACGGCCTCATACTTGATGATCCTCTCAAGAATGTGGGCCGGAGTGGTCCAGTCAATCGGACGCAGCACCAGAAACCCCCTGTTGAACCAGGACGAAAACAGGTGTTCGAAGTCAACGTCCACCCGCGCCAGATCCGCGTCCTCTTTGAGGATCTGCAGCAGGTCTTCGCGCATGCGGACCAGTGTTTCAGTGCCACCCGGCACACCATTCAGCCGGCGCAGAAGTTCCTGCCTGCGCGGTTCGGCAACCTCAAGCAGGCGCGTGAGGTTCCTGGCGCTGCGCTGGGTTGCATACTCGCCGGTACGATCGGTCAGGGCCTCGGTGTCAATATCAAAATCGCTGGCCAGGCTCTGAAAGAAAGCCAGTTTATGCTCCTGATCGGCCTGGAAATATTTTGCCAGCAGGGCGGAGCCGGTTTGCAGGCCGGTTACTTCGCCGGTGTCAGCCAGCAAGGAGCTGCACAAGGCCAGCATGTCGCGTGCATCCGGTTTGGCCGAACTGGACGTCCGGCGTTCAAACAGGCTCGACAACAGCTCCTGAAAATATGTGATGCGGCTCATACGGCTTCACCCATGACTTTGTTCGGCAACCAGGTTGCAAGATCAGGAAACACGCACAACAGCAATATAGCGATCACCATGCAGGCAACAAAGGGTAATGATCCGACAAGGATGGTGCGTAGTGAAATTTCCGGCGCGATACCGTTGATTACATAAAGGTTCAACCCGACCGGCGGGGTGATCAGGCCGATTTCCATGTTGATCGTCAAGATGACAGCAAACCAGTAGGGATCGAACCCTGCGCTGATCACGATGGGCAGCAGGATGGGGGCGGCCATCAGGATCACGGCAACCGGCGGCAGGAAGAAACCGGCAACCAGCAGGAAAATGTTGATGGCGAACATCAGCACCCACGGATTGACGTCCAGCGTGCCGATCCATGCTGCGATGGACTGGGTGATGAACAGCGACGACAGCATGTAGGAAAACACGCCTGCCGCAGCAATAATGAACAGGATCATCACACTCTCGCGGGTTGAATCGCGCAGCACGTTCCACAGCAGTTTTGGACTCCACAGCTTGTAGATGATGATAGCGACAAGCAGACACAGCAGGGCACCGATGGCTGCCGTTTCCGATGGTGTCGCCAGTCCGCCATACATCGCATACAGCACGCCCAGAATGATGGCGATGAACGGCAGCACGCGCGGCAGGATTTCAAAGCGCTCTTTCCAGGAAAAGGTTCTGCCGGACAAGGCATCAGCCGAGCCCGACCGCCACGTGTCATACAGGGACCACAGCATGAAGAGGCTAACCAGCAGCAGTCCCGGAACCACGCCTGCCAGGAACAGGCGCCCGATGGAAGTTTCGGTGGCAATGCCGTAAACGATCATGGTGACCGATGGCGGTATGAGGATACCCAGCGTGCCGCCCGCCGCTATGGAGCCGGTCGCAACGCCATCGGGATAGCCGCGTTTACGCATTTCCGGAATGCCCATCTTGCCGATGGCGGCACAGGTTGCCGGCGATGAACCCGACATGGCGGCAAACAGGGCGCAGGCGCCGAGATTGGATATCACCAGGCCACCGGGGACACGGGTCAACCAGCGGTCAAGTGCTTCATAAAGGTCGGCACCGGCGCGCGTGGACGCAATGGAGGCGCCCATGATGATGAACATCGGAATCGACAGCAGCGCAAAATTGTCGAGCTTGCCGAAGAAGATTTCCGGCAATAGCTGCAGCGACCGCGCGCCGTCGAAAATCAGCAGGAAACCGGCTGACACAATCAGCAGGCCAACGGCCACCGATACGCCGGAAAATAGCACAAGCACGGTGACAACGGCCAGGATGAGGCCCAGGGAAAGCGGATCCATCAGCGGCTCTCCTTGTTGATGTTAAACGGCTTGTCGAGACCGGTTATAACGGCCGCCAGGTCGGCAATGAGCTGCAGCAGCAGCAAGCCGAAACCGACCGGCATTGCCAGATAGGGTATCCACAGGCGCACGCCCCATACGGTGTCTGACTTCCAGTTCCGGGTCCATGCGGTGTGCCAGAACTCAAACCCGTATACGAACATCACGGCGACGATGATGATCGACACAGACAAGGTGAACAGCGCCAGCGCCTTGCGGGTGCCTGGCTTCATCATCAGCGGTATCAGGTCCACGTTTACATGTCCGCGGAGCTTCTGAACGTAGGGCAGGCCGAGCAGTGTTGCAGCCACCATCAGGAAGGTGACCGCCTCGGTTTGCCATATGGTGGACTGGTTGAGCACGAAGCGCACGAAGATCATCTGGCAGGTGATGAAGACGGACACCAGGATCATGGAGGCCGACACCCAGCCGCACGTGGTCGAGATGTGGTCAACGATTTTAAGCCAGCCGGTCCGCTCACCGGGACCTGACACATTTGAATTTGAGTCAGCCGCCATGGTTTGCCCGCCTCAGTAGTGTGGGGTGAAAAGAGGTAGTCTGGAGAGGTCACCGGAGGCGGTCAACCGCCTCCAGTCAAACCGATGGGTTGATTACTCGACCGACAGCGCCATATCGAGCAGTTCCTGACCGCCCGGCACATTGTCCACGAAGTTCTTGTAGGAAGATGCCTTGGCAATGTCGCGCCACTGGTTGAACTCTTCCGGCGTCATGTTCTTGATTTCAACACCGGCTTTTTCAAATACCTCGACCGAGGCGGCATCCTGCTTCTTGGCTTCTTCCAGGTAAAAGGCTTCAGCCTTGGTGGCAGCAGCATCAAGTGCCGCCTTCTGCTTGTCGTCCAGTCCGTCATAGGCGGATTTGTTCATCAGCAGCGGCTGATACATGAACCACAGGGCCACATCGCCGGCCGGCGTATAGCACTTTACCTGCTCATAGATACGGTAGGAGACGAACGATGACGATGACGTATTTGCCGCCGTCAGAACACCTGACTGCATGGCCGAATAGATTTCCGATGACGCCATGGAGGTAATGGAGGCGCCTGCCGATGCCAGCATCTGCTCAAATGCCTTGCCGGCTGCGCGTGTCTGCTGGCCTTTCACATCGTCGGGCGAGGTGATGCATTTTTCCTTGCCGACGAACCCGCCCGCCAGATAACCGTGCACGACGACGCGCACATCATCTTCTGCCATGATGGATTCAATCTTTTTCATGAAGTCCGAATTGTTCAGCCGGGCGGCATGGTCATGGTTCTTCACCAGGCCGGGCATCAATGTCAGATTGTATTCGCCGCGCTGACCACCGGCATAGGAAAGTGGAAATACGGTCATGTCGAGCTGGCCGGCCGACAGGGGCTTGTACTGCTCACGCGGTTTGAAAAGCGACTTGGACGGGAAGATCTTGATGGTGAGATCAACATTGGCGGC
>JABDRA010000340.1 GCA_013041995.1 Anderseniella sp.
AGCCTGCACAATCCGTCTTCACTTTCCAGCAACGGGATAGCCGCCCTGGTCTGATGGTCGACAAAAGCGTCGCTCTTGCCGGTTTTCAGGACCTCTTCAATTGTGGTGTCGAGTGCCTGTGACAGCCGAAACACTGTGGAAATGGTAGGGTTGGTCTCGTTTCGCTCGATTTGCGAGATGATCGACTTGGCAACGCCGGATTGCTCGGACAGATCTCCCAACGACATTTTGTACGCCTTGCGCAGCCGCTGTATGGTTTTGCCCAACTCCGGTGTGACATCGGACGGTGTATGGGTTTTACGCCCGCGTTGTGTAGCCATTTGCACCCTGCCCCGGTGTTTGATCAGGTTCACGGATTCAATTGAATCGCGTCGTTCTGATTGTTCGTTATCCAGAACATATAGCTCAAGGATGTCCTGTAAGACAAACAACTTCGTAGTAATCCGTTTATTGAACATCATCGGGTTGCGACAATTGTTGCATTGCACCCAAGAATCCAAACATGTTAGCGTGCAAACAAGTTTGGATTCGACGGGGAAAGCAGTCATGGGCGTCATCAACGTAATCGACACCAACAACAAAACTCACATACTGGAGGCCGTTGAAGGCTGGCGCGTCATGGAGATCATTCGCGAACACGGCCTGCCCATGGAAGGCCTTTGCGGCGGTGCATGCGCGTGTGCCACGTGCCATGTCATTGTCAATGACGACTGGACAGACAAACTGTTTGCAGCCCGTGACGAAGAAGAAGACATGCTCGATACCGTTCCCAACGCGATGCCGTCATCGCGCCTGTCGTGTCAGCTTATCTATAGTGAGGAACTGGACGGGTTGACGGTTGCGCTTGACCCGGCAATTGCAGATGCTGTTAGGGCTGCCTGAACCAAAATCCGCTATCCTGCGTTGAATATGCCATGACCTGGATAACAGCCTATATCAGCACAGCCATAGCCTTTTTCGCCTTGGATTTTCTCTGGCTGGGAACCATAGCGAAGAAATTCTATTTCTCCCGATTGTCCCACCTGTTGGCGGATACGGTGAATTACACCGCCGCAGCCGGGTTTTACGCTGTTTATGTAATCGGTCTCGTGATTTTTGCGGTCGCCCCGGCCATGAAAGACGGGTCCTGGCAGACAGCAGCGCTCTATGGCGCCCTGTTCGGATTTTTCTGTTATGCCACCTACGACATGACCAACCAGGCCACGCTCAAAAACTGGCCCGTCGCAGTCACCATGTTAGATATCACGTGGGGCACACTGTTGTCTGGTTCTGCGGCAACCATTGGCTATCTAGTGACGCAGGCGCTCGGCAGGCACTGATATGAATGGACTTGAACTGAGTTGGGAACTGGTGACCGACCGGGTGATGGGTGGTGTATCGAACGGGCAGATTGAGCAGGCAGTCATCAACGGCCGACCAGCCACCCGTATGACCGGTCGGGTCAGTCTCGACAACAATGGCGGTTTTATCCAGATCGCAGCAGACCTGCCGCCACCGCCGAGCGGAGCAAAGGGCGTGGCGCTGGAGCTCACCGGCAATGCCGAAACCTACAACATTCACCTGCGCACCAGCGATATTACCCGACCGTGGCAATCCTTTCGCCAGGCCTTCACCGCGCCTTCGGAATGGACGTTGTGTCATTTCGATTTCGGGGATTTTGATGCCCATCGCACGGCCGAACCTTTGCGCCCGGGAAACATCCGCCGCATCGGAATCGTCGCAATAGGCCGCGTGTTCGATGCCGATGCAGCAGTGACTTCAGTCAGTTATTACTAGGGGTCAGGACCGGTTATAACAGTCAGACTGGCCGAAACCTGATCTCCTGCTAACCGTATGAAATAACGGGTATGCCAATCTCCCCTGTCCGGCGCTGTCCAATAATCCTAGACAACAAGCATTGCCAAGCTCATCATTGATGAATGCCAGTATTTCAGTTGTCCAGTTTGGCAAGAGCCGCATCAAAGTGGGTTGTGTATTTTCTGCTGACGGTCTCTGTGTCTTTTCTGTTTGTGCCAAATGTGAGCGCGAAACTGCTCAAGGTAGGCGTGCTGGCACACCGTGGTGATGAACTGGCACGCCAAAGATGGCATCCAACCTTTGAATTTCTGTCCCACAGCCTGAATGACCACAGTCTTGCCGTAGTGCCCCTTTCGTTGCAGGGAATGAGTGCCGAACTGAATGAGGGAAATCTTGACCTGGTGCTTACCAATCCGGGAAATTTCCAGCAGCTGACGGAAACCTATAATCTGGAGCCTGTTGTGTCCCTGCGGACCGAGCGGTCCGGCCAACCGCGCACCGGTAATCGGCTCGGAGCAGTCATATTTGTTCGCTCTGACAATGCTGCCGTACGCGGACTGACAGATCTTCGAAACAAGCGCCTGGGAGCAGTTGCACCAGACGCATTCGGTGGCTTCAGGATCGCAGCCGATACGCTTTTGCGCAACGGCATCAACCCATGGCGCGATCTTGATGCGATTGAATATTTCGGCTTTCCACAGGACACTATTGTCACCGCAGTCATCAATGGTGAGATTGACGCCGGTACGGTGCGAACAGGTGTTATCGAGTCCATGGTCCTGCAGGGCAAGCTGTCACCGGCTGATATTCGCGTCGTAAATTCGGTCCGGGTTCCCGGGTTTGACCTGGCTCTTTCTACCCAACTGTTTCCGGAGTGGGTGCTCGGCGCATCGACAAATGTGCCCGAGATCCTCAAGCGTGAAATTGCAATCAGCCTGTTGAGTCTGAAGGACGAACATCCCGCCGTGCGCAGCGGCGATTATGCAGGTTGGAGCACCATTGCCCATACCGGTAGCGTCACCGCTCTCATGAAAAACATTGAGCTGGCGTCGTCGGGTTTCACACTCTCCCGATCATCTGCCTGGTTGGGTGGAATTGTGCTTGCGATGATGTCTCTGCTCTCAATCATGGCGCTGGCGGTTTATCGCAGAAGCGAGAGGTTCTCCTCTGCAGGAGCTGGCCCAGACGTTGTCCGGCATGATATCGCTTCTGTCTCCAATGTATCCCTGACACGGCGTGAACAGGACATCCTCGGTCTTGTCGAACGGGGACTGACCTCCAAGCAGATCGCCAGGGAGTTGAGCATCAGTCCCAAGACTGTAGAGTATCATCGCAGTCATTTATTGCGGAAGTTCGATGCGCAGAACATGACACAGGTGGTTGGAAAGACCCGCCATCCGTAAGCGCATTGCGCCCAACCCCAGGGTTTACCCTAGGCGATCCAGATAATTGCACCAGCTTTTGCATGCAACGGATCGGTGTGAGAATGGCAGAGTCTTGTGCGCTAGATGTAAGCGATCACAAATCTTCAGGAGGAAACCATGTCTATCCATAAATCTGTTTTGACAGCGATTCTGTCACTATTCGCAGTTCTAGTAGTCCAAATTGCCGGTGTTGAGGCTAACGAGCGCTATGGAAAACAGAAGGTCGTCTACCACATCAACTACAATGGAGGTGCCGATGACAAGGCCTATAGAGGTGCATTGCGCAACATCCAGAACCACATTAATGCCGTAGGCGCTGAGAACCTTGAACTGAAGGTTGTCTTGCATGGCAATGGCGTCGGTTTGCTCAAATCAGCAAAATCAAACCAGAAATTGCAGATGGACGTCACCAATCTGAAGACGCAGCAGGTAAGTTTTCATGTCTGCAACAATACACTTGCGGGCAGAAAAATCGATTACAACACTGACCTGTTTGAAGTGTTTGACGATGACATCGTGCCGTCCGGAGTCGCGGAACTGAGCAGGCTCCAGCAGATGGGTTACACATACATCAAGCCCTGACTGATCAACCTTATTGCTGGCGGCTTCAGACGGCCGCCAGGCATTCACCGCGCCTGCAGAATGGACGCTGTGTCATTTCGAAATCGGAAATTTTGAGGCCCTTCGCACAGATCAGCCACTACGCCCGGAAAACATCCGCCGCATCGGCATCGTCGCTATAGGTCGCGTATTCGATGCGGATGCGGCGGTATCCTCGATCAGCTACTATTAGAGCTTAAACGGTTCAGGCCGCACGTGACTTTTGCGGACCACCGGGCCTGGAGCGGTTCGGACGGCGCCGCCGGTTTGGACCCGGCGAGGACTTCTTCTCCTGGTCACCTGCCGTACGTGCACCTTTGGCAGCTCCGCCGCCGGGACGGCGTGACTGATGCGACCGCTTCTTTTGCTGCGGCTTGGCACGCGGGTCACGCTGGCGCGGTTCGCGCGGAATGTCGCGCAGCGATATTTCCGGCAAACCTTCAGGCACCGGCACTTCATCCACCTTGCGCTTCAGCAGCCTTTCGATGTCGCGCAGAAGAGCCCGCTCA
>JABDRA010000189.1 GCA_013041995.1 Anderseniella sp.
ACATAATCCATCAGGCCGCGCTCATCGTGCCAGGCGGCAATCTCGCTCAGGGCTTCCAGTGACAAAGCCGGTTCGGCCATCTGGTCTACGGACACTGCCATGCCGATGATGAAGTCGGAGCCGCAGGCCTCTCGTATGCGCTTCAGAATTTCGGCCGAAAACCGCACCCGGTTCTCCAGGCTGCCGCCCCACTTGTCATCGCGCCGGTTGGACCAGGGCGTCCAGAACTGATCGACCAGGGAATGATAGGCGGCAAAGATTTCAATGCCGTCAAAGCCTGCCTGCTGGGCGCGGTCGGCTGCAGCCACAAACGAGGCTATCAGTTCCTCGATCTCTGTTTCGCTGACCGCATGACCTCCGTCTGAATCATGCATGGAGGGCATGCCTGACGCTGACCAGTTGGCATGAAAGGAGTTGGCGCCGTCACCGTGCTGGCCGACATGATAAAGCTGGTGCAGCATAACCGTGTCATAGTTGCTGCAGGCTTCATTGATCTTGCGCAGTGGTGCGATAATGGCATCGTCGTTGGCCCGGAAATTGCCTCGGGTCAGGACACCGGATGCATGCACAGGCACCGGTTCGACCACGATCATGCCGGCGCCGCCCTTGGCACGCTCGACGTAATAGGCCTTGGTTCGCCGCGACGGTAATCCGTTTTCGGCCATGTTGTTGGTATGGGCACCAAACACGATGCGGTTTTTCAACCGCTTGTGATTGATGGTAATCGGGGTAAATAGATGCGGATAGGGATTGCTCATGAGAACATAACATTCAGGTTGCCGTCGAAAATCAACTTGTGGTTGCCGTCGAAAATCAAATCGCAGGGTGCCGCCCGTCACATTATTGTCATAGTTTTTCCACTGATTTGCCAAGTCCTCGTTGCAATTTTTTCTCATTTGGGCTCAAAATCCACAGTCCATGGCGGTTTTGGGCGATAAAGTTTGCCTATCCAGTCCATGAAACTGCGAACTTTCAAGGGCTCATACAGCCTGCCGGCGCACAGCGCGTAGATGCTCAGCATACCACCTGACCAACCGGGAAGCACCCGCACCAGCTTGCCCGATGCAATATCCCGGTTGGCGATAAAGTCCGGCTGCAGCGCAAGTCCGCCGCCTGCGATTGCAATTTCTTCTATGGCGTCACCATTGTTTGCCGACACCGCCGGCGATATACGCACCTGCTCAAGGGTGCCTTCGCCGTCACGCAGCGACCATACGTTGCCTTCATGGCCAAATGTGTACCCAAGGCAGAGATGGTCAATGAGGCATCGCGGTGTTGCAGGAGCGCCATGGGTTGCAATGTAGTCGGGGCTGGCACACAAGATTACCTCAGCATCGGCAATGCGCCTGGCAATCAGGTTGGAGTCCGCCATCCTGGCGGTGATGCGGATGGCAACGTCAAAACCTTCCTCAACCAGATCGACAGTGCGGTCATTCAGCGATATGTCCACCGCGACATTTGGATTGGCCGACGTGTATTGCCTCAGATAGGGTGCTAAATGGTGCACCCCGAATGACATGGGTGCAGACAGCGCAAGCCGGCCCTGCGGGGTCAGGGTCTGAAGACCGGCGACCCGGTCTGCCTCATCAAGCTGCGCCAGTATCTCCCGCGCCCGTTCAATATAGGCAGCCCCCGTGCTGGTCAGGCTGAGCGAGCGGGTTGTACGATTGAGCAGGCGCGCGCCGAGATAGGCTTCAAGATCTGCCAGATGGCGCGACGCCATGTTGCGGGACAGGCCAAGAGCCTCCGCGGCAGCTGCAAAACTGCCGTGATCAACAATGGTGACGAAAACCTCGATAGCCCGAAGACGATCCACATTATCTCCTTATAGGAGATAATATATCTCATAATTATCAGATTATCTCCAGCGGCAAATACCCTACCTATGACCCATCGAAATCTAATTCACCGGAAGGATCGCTCCCATGAGCAATGAACAACTGACTGCAAACGGCACCGCCCTGTTACGCATTACACTTGGCATCGCCGCCATTGCGCACGGACTTTTGAAAGTCTTCGTCTTCACCCTGCCTGGTACAGCCGGCTTTTTTGAATCCCTCGGCCTGCCCGGTTTCCTTGCCTACATTACCGCTTTTGTCGAAATCGTCGGTGGCCTTGCCCTGATCGTCGGATTCCAGACGCGACTGGTCTCACTCGCCATGGTTCCCATCCTGCTAGGTGCCATGTGGGCACATTCCGGCAATGGCTGGGTGTTTTCCAACCAGGGCGGCGGCTGGGAATACCCGTTGTTCTGGGCCGTGGTTCTGGTGGTGCAGGCTATGCTTGGCAGCGGTACCTTTGCCGTAGATGATATGCAAGCCCGCAAAACACCAGCCAACGTCTGATCCTGGAGACAATAGTAATGTTCAAAAACATAGACCCTACTCCGCAAGCGCCTGTCGCTTCCGGTACCCGCATCGGTCATGTCCACCTGAAGGTCTCCAATATTGATCGCGCCCTCGACTTCTATGTGGGCGTGCTGGGCTTCGGCGTGAAACAACGCTACGGCGAACAGGCTGCCTTTATCGCCGCCGGTGACTACCATCATCATATCGGCCTCAACACCTGGGAAAGCGAGGGCGGCTCACCACCGCCTCGCGGCACCACCGGCCTGTTTCACCTGGCTATTGTGTATCCGGAACGGGCTGACCTGGCTGATGCCCTGAAACGCGTAAAAACTGCAGGCTATGAGCTTGAAGGAGCGTCCGATCATGGCGTGTCGCAGGCCCTTTACCTGCGCGATCCGGACGGCAACGGCGTTGAGCTTTACTGGGACCGGCCGCAGGCTGACTGGCCGCACAATGAAGATGGCACACTGGCCATGATCACCGAACGGCTGGACCTGGACGCATTGCTGGCTGAAGCTGCCTGATCAGGCCTAGGATAACCCCGGACCGGTAATCTCCTTAAGCAGCTTGCGGTAAATGGCTTCGCGATAAGCATCGTAATCATTGGCGGGCAACACAAAGTGATACGGCCCGCCAACGATTGAATTTCGGAAATAATGATCAAGTGTCGGCCACTCGTTCAAGATGGCCAAACCGTTGATGGTAATACCGTGTGCAATCACTTCATCGCGGGCAACCTCGACAATTTCACCGCGGTTGTTTCGGCCGTCGGACGAGATGTCGATGACCCTCCGAAGCGCGGTGAACGGGGCTGCGGTTGCTGCAGCAGCAGCAAACTGCAGGGCCGCACCGATTGCAGTGCCGCCTTCGGCCAACTGCCGCTGAACCGAAAACATCTTCTGGGCAAAGGCATTGGCCGACGCAGGACCATCGATCACGGTCCACGGCGTGGACAAGGCCTGGTTTTCAGCATCCGACCACTGAAACACCGTCACAGCAATGCGCCCAAGCTGCCCGCTCTCAATGGCGCGATGCACTTCTTTGGTCTGGAAGGCCTGGCCAATCCCGTCCATCTGCAATCGGAATTCGCGCGCATCCACCGAATACGAACAGTCTACCGCCAGTACCAGTATGAGGTCCACTTCACCACCGGCCTGGGCAATGCCGGGACCGGCAAAATGCAAGGCACCCGCCGCACTGCCGGCAGCGACCGCGCCTGAAAGAAACAGCATCCGCCTGCGCGATAGTAGCTGACGAATGCTGTCACTTTTCATGATGATATCGTGTCTCTGCCTGTATGTGATTAACCGGGCGACAAGCCGCGCAGGCGTTCAGAGCGACGACGCAGCAACTCCAATGTGGTCAACAGACAAATTGAGATCAGCACCAATACCGTCGCCACTGCCAAAATGGTCGGCGAAATCTGCTCACGAATACCGGAGAACATTTGGCGCGGGATCGTAACCTGATGCACATCGGCCAGGAAGATCACCGCAACCACTTCATCCAGTGAAGTGATGAAAGCAAACAGTGCGCCTGAGATCATTCCCGGCATGATCAAAGGCATGATCACACGGCGGAACGTGGTCCAGCCATTTGCACCCAGGCTTTTCGATGCACGTATCAGTGAATTGTCGAAACCGGTCAGGGTTGCTGTAACAGTGATGATCACAAACGGCACTCCCAGCGTGGCGTGAGCCAGAACAATGCCAATATCTTCATTGATAAGGCCCCTGGGGAAGAACGGGAACGTGTCCTTTTTTGCATAAAAGAAGAACATGCCTGTTGCCGTGATCACCAATGGCACAATCATTGGGGAAATCAACAGGCTTGTAATGGCCGATCTCCACGGCATCTCTGGGCGCGAAAGCCCAAGCGCCGCAAGTGTGCCGAAAAAGGTAGCCAAGATAGTGGCCAGAACGGCAAACTTGAACGAGTTGACTGCAGCCTTTACCCAGGTCGCATTGTTCCACACATCTGACCACCAGCCGTCGGTGCGGTTGGGATCATTCATGCCAAACAGGAAAATGTCCTGATACCATCTGGTTGAAAACGCAGCGGGATCAAGCGACATCATCCCTTGTGTGAAGCTGAAATAGGGTTCGGAATTAAATGACAGCGGCATTATTATGAGTACGGGCGTGATGAGAAAAATAAAGATCATCGTACAGATCAGCAGGAAAATGTACTGACCGAATTTCTCTGGCCACGTCGCATAAGGCGGCATATCGCTCATGAAATACAGCGGCAGTCCTACAATCAGCGCGAAACCGATTGTTGCAACCAGTGTACCTGTGAACAGAAAAGCAATAACGCACGCCACCGCGAAAGCGATATAACCGGGTGCTGGCAATTTATCCAATGCAGTCATGACTTGCTCCTCACCCGAACTTCAGATTGTCGACGCCGACAAGCTTGTTGTAGATCCAATAGAAGACCAGCACTATTGCGAGCAGAATTGCACCAAGCGCCGACCCCAAACTCCAGTTGAGTGTCTTCTTGATGTGATCTGCAATGAGATTTGAGATCAGCAAGCCATCGCTGCCGCCGACCAGTGCCGGTGTGATATAGTAGCCGATTGCCAGAATGAACACGAGCAGTGTGCCGGCAGCAATTCCCGGTATGGTTTGCGGGAAATACACCTTGATGAATGAGTAAGTCCCGGTCGCTCCCAGGGAACGCGCCGCACGCATGTAATAGGGTGGAATGGTTTTCATCACCGAATACAGCGGCAGGATCATGAACGGCAACAGAATGTGCACCATCGCGACAATTGTACCGGTCTGATTGTAAATCATCTGAATTCGGCTTTCCTCGGATATGACCCGGGTGAAAACCAGTATGTTGTTCACAATGCCTTCGGTCTGCAGCATCGCAATCCAGGCTGTCGTGCGCACCAGAAGCGATGTCCAGAACGGCAATAGGACCATGATCATCAGCAGATTTGAGGTTCGCAATGGCAATGTCGCCAGCAGGTAAGACACCGGATAGGCGATCAGCAGACAAATGAACGTAATCAGTGCAGACAGCCACAGTGTCTTGCCCAGAATTGGTAAGTAAATCTGGTACAGCGGGTCAGCTCGAACTATTTCGTTTTCTTCATTATACTTCCTGTCTGTCGCGGCCAGATAGAACGAGGCTGTGTAGTTGCTGGAAATCCGTTGCAGTGTCCGCCAGATGTGCTGGTTTTCCCAGCGCTTATCCAGCGCAATCAGGGCTTCCTTGTAGGGACCCTCGGTAATGTTCTTGACCTTGCGAGCCGATTTGGTGAACAGCCCGCGCGAACCGGGTATCTCGTAGTTCACTCGTGTTGCCAGATTGCCGATAGTCTTGCCAATTTCATTGCTCTTCTTGGCCTCTGTCATGTCCTTGACAAAGACCTCGAACACGGATTCAGGCGGAAGGTCTTCGCCATCCCATTCATGAATGACTTTTGAAAAGTTCGGCAACACATTTGGACCGATCGGACTATAAACTGATCGGAACAACATCTCGCCAATCGGCAAAACAAATGCGACCAGAAGGAACAGGAGCAAGGGCAATACCAGCAGCAGCGCTTGCATGCGTTGGCGCCTGGTGGCGCGTGCCAGAGAAACCTTAAGTGGCACACCATCGCTGGTGGTAATGCTCTCCGGCACGCCAGATGCAGCTACATCGGTCATAATATGCCTTCTTCCCCATCCCTGTCGGCAGGCCTTTTATAAAACCCGTCCAACCATTTCAAAAAATTTCTCAATGAGACCGGACGGATGGTAAACACCCGTCCGGCCCAGGCTAAATAAGCCCTATTTTGCGAGCCAGGCGTTGAAACGCTCGTTCAACGCATCCTGGTTGTCTGCCCACCATTCAAAATCGTTTTGAACAGCGTTAGCCAGATTGACTTCTGCGGTAGGCATCTGTGGGCCCATGTCGATCTTGCCGTCTTCATATTTACCTACGA
The DNA here is from genome assembly GCA_013041995.1 of Anderseniella sp. Lineage (GTDB taxonomy): Bacteria > Pseudomonadota > Alphaproteobacteria > Rhizobiales > Aestuariivirgaceae > Anderseniella. Next base: position 6,289 of record JABDRA010000189.1, read on the forward strand.
GAGGTGCTGAAGACATACGAGCCGGGCCGTACGCGATGTACTTGGCCTGGTTCGCAAGCTGCTGGGTTTCCGTGGAGAACTTCAGGAACTCCATGGCCTTGTCCTTGTTTGGCGCACCCTTTGGAATTGCCCAAAGATCGATATCCCAAACCTGACCGTCCCATACGATGACGAATGGTTTATTCTCGGCTGCAACAGCGTTGAAGATACGGCCATTGTAAGCCGTCGTCATCAGCACTTCACCGTCAGCCAGAAGCTGTGGCGGCTGCGCGCCCGCTTCCCACCATACAGCGTCACCCTTGATGGTGGCGAGCTTGGCGAATGCACGGTCGATTGATTCAGGCTTTGCCAGTTCAGTATAGACGTCCTTTGCAGCAACGCCGTCAGCGATCAAAGCAAACTCAAGGTTCGGCTTTGGACCCTTGCGCAGGCCACGTTTGCCGGCCCAGGTCTTGGTGTCAAAGAAGTCAGCCATGGTGGTTGGCTTCTTGTCGCCGATCTTGGTGTCGTCATAGGCATAAATGGTTGACCATACGATGTTTGCTACAGCGCACTCATGCAGTGTACCGGCCAGGAAATCTTCCTGAGCTGGTTTGCCATCAGCACCTGCCGGAAGAGTTGATGCATCGATCTTTTCAAAGATGCCTTCATCACAACCGCGAACAGCGTCAGACAGTTCAACGTCAACGATATCCCAGGACACGTTGCCAGCTTCAACCTGGGCTTTTACTTCGGCAATAC
>JABDRA010000357.1 GCA_013041995.1 Anderseniella sp.
CCCGCACCATTGGCGATGTACGGCTGGCATTTGAAGCCATGGCGGCACAAGACCTGCGTGATCCCTGGTGGGTGCCGGTTCCAACCAACCTGCCGGAACAGCCCAAACGCGCCGCACTGACCATTGCGCCAGAAGGCATGAAGGTTGACGCTGCCGTTGAAACCGCCTTGCGCGATGCCGCCAAGAGACTGGCCGATGCCGGCTGGCAGGTGGAAGAGGTGGAGTGCCCGCCGTTCAGGGAACCTGCCATGCTGCAGGCCACATTGTGGCTAGCTGAATTCCGCCGTGGCGCGGCTGAAGCCGTCAGAAAAGAAGCTGATCCGGATGCATTGTTTGTTTATGAACAGATGGTACGCCTTTGCCCGGAACCGGACATGAACGGCATCCTGGACGCCCTCCAGCGCCGAGCCACCCTGACCCGTGACTGGCAGATGTTCCTGGATCGCTATCCGGTACTGCTGTGCCCGGTTTCAGGCGAACTGCCATTTCCCGATCTGCTGGATGTCGAATCACCGGAAGCATTCGACCGGGCCATGGAAGCGCAACTGACCCAGGTCGGCCTGCCGCTGATGGGCCTGCCGGGGCTCACCGTGTCTACCGGCATGACCGAAGGCAATATACCCGTGGGTGTTCAGCTGATTGGCGGGCGGTATCGCGAAGATACCCTGCTTGCGGCAGGCGAAGTCATTGAAGCGGGCGGCGTTCCAGCACTTCCAGTTGACCCTGCAGCCGGCTGAATGAACAAGGCAGAGCAGTTTTTCTCGAAGGGCTGGTGCTCGTTCGAATCCGATCCGGCTGTAAAGCGCTGGGTCGAGTTTGCCTTGCCTGCCGCCCGGACAACCCTGACTGACCCTGCCCAGGAGCAATGGACACGTTATCAGGGCACCTGGTTTGCAGGTGTCAACGCGCTGCCCAATGACACCTCCGGCCGCCTGCAGCATGGTCCACCGCTGGCAGGTCAGGCCATTGACTTCATTGCGTCTGAGCTTGGCCTGCCGCTGTTCAACTGGGACCAGGCGCAGGTCTCCATCTGTTATCCGGGATACCCGCAGCCCATGCAGGGCGAAACCGCAGGTCAACATAATTTTCGTAAGAACCGGGACGCCGCCCATGTTGACGGCTTGCGCGGCACTGGCCAGCCAAGACGACGGTTTCTGGAAGAAAGTCATGCATTCGTGCTTGGCATCCCCATGGTCGAGGCCAGCCCCGACGCTTCGCCATTTGTGATCTGGGAAGGGTCACACGAGATCATGCGGAGTGCCTTCATGTCTGTGCTGGGCCTAATACCAGCAGCCGACTGGATCAGTGTTGATCTGACTGAGACTTACCAGCGCGCGCGCAAACAATGCTTTGATGAGTGTCCGCGAGTTGTCCTGCACGCCCGTCCCGGTGAGGCCTATATTGCCCACCGACTGTCCCTGCATGGCGTGGCACCGTGGGGCGAGACCGCAACAGCAGGCCCGGACGGCCGCATGATCTGCTATTTCCGGCCTGAACTGCCTGATCGCGCGGGATGGCTGTCGCTCCCTTGACCTTCCTGGAGTATCCTGGCCTAGGCCGCCGTCAGCTTGGCCATTACCTCGTCAGAAACCTCAAAGTTTGAAAACACGCTCTGCACGTCTTCATCGTCATCAAAGGCCGCCATTAGTTTCATCAAGGTGCCGGCCTTGTCTTCATCAAGGTCCGTATTGGTCTGTGGCTTCCAGACAATATTGACCGAGTCTGCCTCGCCGAGATCCTTTTCCAGCGCGGAGGACACATCGCCGATGTTTTCAAATGCACAGATCACCACGTGACCATCGGCGTCTGATGACACGTCATCGGCACCTGCTTCGATAGCCGCCATCATGACGGTGTCATCGTCACCGGCTTCCGGTTTATAGACAATTTCGCCGACCCGGTCGAACATGAAGGACACAGATCCAGTTTCGCCCATATTGCCGCCATGCTTGGTGAAGTAAGAGCGCACAGCCCCGGCCGTCCGGTTGCGGTTGTCGGTCAGGGTTTCGACGATCACGGCAACACCGCCGGGTCCGTACCCTTCATAACGGATGGACTCATAATCCTCCGCATCGCCGCCTTGCGACTTGTTGATGGCGCGTTGAATGTTGTCCTTGGGCATGGACTGCGACTTGGCATTCTGGACAGCCAGCCGGAGACGGGCATTGGAATCCAGATCAGGCCCGCCCATTTTGGCGGCAACGGTAATTTCCTTGGACAGTTTTGAGAACATCTTGGCGCGCACGGCATCCTGGCGGCCCTTGCGGTGCATGATGTTTTTAAATTGTGAATGTCCGGCCATGGCCCTCATCCCTTCCAGAAATGCAAATCGGCTGAATTTTGTTGCTTTCGTCTAGACCAGCACACCCTGCGCTGTCCAGATGCACGCCTCTGATCGGCAACAGGAACAAACCACATTAAACTTGAATCTAAACCATTTACCGGCTGTTAGAGGTTGTCGCGTCACAGTTCACTTCCTTAAAGACACGAGCAACATGGGTTCACTTGAACCCATAAAGTTGCTCTGACACTTTAGAAACGATCAGGTTCATGATTTTTGGTTGATTCAACCAAAAATCATCCTGATCTACGGCAATGGACGGCATAAATTGAAAACGGCAGACAAACTGGACCGCCACATTTCTGAAACGGCGGATATGGCACGCTCGGCGATGGCATCACTGCTGACATCGCTGCACGGTGTTGCACACAATTCAACACCCGGCGATGCGCTGAAGACGGCGGGGACCATGCAGGCAACTGTTCACCGCATGGAAGACGCCATGTCGGCGGCCCGTCATCTGATCGATGATGGCGACAAGGCATCTGCCAGTGTTGATTGCGCCCGTGTGATGGCACTGTCGGATTACGCCGAGCGCATGGCCAAACTGCGCACTATCGCTGCCCAGATCGAGGCCAATACCAAAGCAGGCAGTTACTGATCCTGCGAAGCCCAGTCCGGCAAGGTTTCCTGAAGCTGCCCACCGACGCGGACGCCGGCAACCCTGGTTGCAAGTCCGGTTTTGTCATCGGTTTCCACCACAACACCACACAGTGTCGCCGGCCCCAGCGCAGGCGAAAACCTGCCTGACGGAATACGCCGGGTGAACCTGTTCAAGGGTTCATTCTTTTCCATCCCGATCACACTGTCATAATCGCCGGTCATGCCTGCATCTGTCTGATAGCCGGTACCACCGGCCAGAATATGCGTGTCAGCAGTCGGTACATGGGTATGCGTGCCCACCACCAGTGACGCCCGGCCATCACAGAAATGGCCCATGGCCATCTTTTCCGAAGTCAGTTCCGCGTGCATGTCGACAATCACTGCATCGGCAACCTCGCCCAGCGGGCAGGCATCAAGTTCCTTGTCCACTGCAGCGAACGGATCGCCCAGCGGTTCCATTTTCGCAACGCCCAGGACATTCATCACCAGGACGCGCTTGCCTGACGCAGTTTCAAAAAGATTTGCGCCCTTGCCCGGTGTGCCGGCTGGATAATTCACCGGCCGGATCAGCTCCGGCGCACGTTCGATGAATACCAAAGCCTCACGCTGGTCCCAGGCATGGTTGCCCAACGTCACCACATCGGCGCCCCGATCGCGAAATTCGTTGAAGATGTCTTCGGTAATGCCAAAGCCGCCGGCGGCGTTTTCGCCGTTGACCACGACAAAGTCTGCCTTCAACCGCGCGCGCAATCCGGGCAGGTGCGAGGAGATTGCATTACGCCCTGCCCGACCCACAACATCTCCGACAAACAACAGTCTCATATCTGTTTCCCGGGCTTGAGCGGGCCTTTCTCGGTCAGGATCCAGTCAACCGGCTGATCATGATCACCGCGTACAACTGCGTCCACCTGTTGTGCTGAATAGGCAACACCAATGGCAATTGCCGGTTTCATGGCCCGTAGTTTTTCCAGCGTACGATCATAAAACCCACCGCCGTAACCGAGCCGATAGCCGGAGTTATCGTACGCCAGCATCGGCACCAGCAGCACATCCGGATCGACGACGCGCGACCCGTCCGGCGGAACAGGGATGCCCCAGCGGCCGGGAACCGTGGGTTCGCCTGGAGCCCAGACCCGGAACTCCAGGGGTGTGTTATTCTCGATCACCACCGGGACGCAGGTCTCACAGCCGCGTGCACCAAGTGCGCTGAGCAAGGCCCGTGTATCAATTTCGCTAAGGTACGGAATGAAACCGGAAACGGTTTTACCCGTCAGTTCACCGGCGAAATCCAGTCCGTGATCGACAAGGGACTGAGCCGCACGGGCCTTCAACAGCTCATGCGCTGCCTTACGGACATCGCCTGCCGCCTTGCGCGCCAGCTTCTTTTTGTCTGCAATGGATTGATTGTCTTCCATGATGCGTGGCTCTTACAGCTTCATGGGCACGTTGTCACCTGCAGAGGCGAAGCAAACTTGCCTCTTTAAAACTGCCCTGACAGCGCGTACATATAGCTCCAGACGGGCTGCCCGGTGCGTGATGGCGTTACTATTCTCTGGGGCCTATAAGATCTTCTACGGGAGCTGTCTCTGTTTCGGACCGTGGTCTGCGACACGCGGCGCCCACCTACAACAGTAGGGACCCGAGATCTTGAACTCCCACGGCCTATGGTGGCTCGTCGCTTTTTTTTAATACCACCTGTCGGGCATCGATTGTTTTCTGCGGGCAACGAAATCCTTCAGAGCCTCATCTACGGCAGCATCAATCGGCGGTGCCTCATAAGCCGACAGCATCGTCTTCCAGCGCGCGTTGGCGCGTTGTTCCATGCTCAGGCTGCCAGCTTCGGACCATTGCTCGAACGACGAGGTGTCGGCCAGATCTGACATATAGTTCGCCGTTTCAAAGTTGCGCAAGGTGTGAGCGGTGCCGAAAAAGTTTTCGCCCGGCTGGTTCTCCAGAAACGCATCTGCCGCAAGAGAATTCTCGTCAATCTCGAGACCGCACATCATTTTCAACATCATGCCGCAATGATCGAGATCCATGACGAATTTTTCGTAGCCCAGCGTCAGGCCCCCCTCCAGCCAGCCGGCGCAATGAAAGATGAAATTCGAACCGGCCAGGACGCCTGTCAGCATGGAATTGGCAGCCTCCTGCATGGCCTGGCCGTCGGCCACCTTTGACGCGCACAACTGGCCTCCGCAGCGCAGTGGCAACCCCAGCCGCCGGCACAACTGGCCAATGGCAAATGTCGACAAGTTGGCTTCCGGCGTGCCAAACGTCGGCGCACCGGTTTTCAGGTTCATCGTTGTGAGAAAATTGCCGTATACCATGGGCGAGCCCTTGCGCACCAGTTGGCTCAGCGCAATCCCCGCCATGGCTTCAGCGTGCGACTGCGCCAGCAGGGCCGGTTGTGTCACCGGCCCCATCGCGCCACCCAGAATGAACGGCGATATCACACATGACTGGTTGGCTCGCGCATAGGCTTTCAGTGCCCCCGTCATGATGTGATCATAAACCAGCGGCGAGTTCACATTGATGTTGCCCTGAATGACGCAAGCTTTCTCCATGTACTCAGATCCAAACACGATACGCGCCATTTCAATCGAGTCCTCCGCCCGCTCCGGCGCAGTCACTGCTCCCATGAACGGTTTGGTTGAATGGCGAAGATGGGCATAGACCATGTCCAGATGGCGCTTGTTCACCGGCACATCGACCGGCTCGCACACCGTGCCGCCTGAATGGTTCAGGAACGGCGACATGTAGGTGAGTTTTACGATGTTGCGAAAATCTTCCAGCGTTGCATAGCGCCGTCCGCCATCGAGATCACTGACAAAAGGCGGCCCGTAACTCGGCATCAACACCACATGATCACCGCCCAGCACAATTGAGTTGGCGGGATCACGGGCTTCCATGCGAAAGTTCGCAGGTGCGGTTGCGCACAGGCTTCTGGCGAGGCCCGGTTCGAAACGCACCCGTTCTCCGGTAACGTCGGCACCGGCGTTGCGAAACAGCATCAGCGCTTCTTCATCGCCCCTGAATTCAATTCCGACTTCGGCCAGTATCCAGTCAGCATGGGCCTCGATCCGGCTCAACGATTCTTCGCCGAGAAGCTCATAGGTTGGAATCTTGCGGGTGATAATCGCCGGACGTCGAACAGTGTCTGCCGCATTCCGTCTTTCAGCCCGGCCAGCCCGTCCGCCGCCACGACTTGGTGCGCGTGTCTGTTGTTTCGCGGCATCCAACATGCAGACATCCAACCAGAGTTGTTACTCGCTGGATGACACACCACGGCCCGGGACACGCACAAATCAAATTATTTGCTCCAGTTGTGCAAAAAAATTACACGCCCGGACACGCTGATTATTGAAGGAATTTCTTATGTTTCAGACAGTGTCGTGCGGGGAAACTCAGCTTTGCCGGGCGAGCCTTGAAATCTGTTCCAGGCGTTTTGCTGCAGCTTCAATCCGGTCCGCGGCAGCTGTTTCTCTCTGCTTGGATTGCTCAATCGCATCGGTACCTGTCTTGTGGGCACCTCTTATTTCGCCGGACAGTGTTTCGACACGTTCCAGGGCTTCGGCCAACTGGTCCGCAATAATCAGGCCGGCCATGACCAGCAGGCGGATATCGCCAACTTCACCGACGCTTGATTTGATGTCCTTGACCTGGCTGTCCAGCAGCTTGGCCAGATCCGTCAGATGATCTTCCTCGCCATCGGCACATTCCATGCTGAACGAACGATCATTTACGTTGATGACGACTTGTCCCATGTGCTCAGGCCTCTTCGCCGATTACGGTTCTAACACGTGCCATCGCCAGTTCTATCCGCCGGGCCGCCTGCCGGCTGGCCTCGGTCAACTCCTCCGCCCGTGCGCGGACTTCATCCAACTCACTGGCGAGCCGGGCGCGGTCATCCTTGAGCGCGGAGGCTTCCGTATTGAGTTTGGTTATCTTGCCCTGATTCTGCTCGGATTGCGCCCACGCCGCTTCAAGCAGGCGCATGGCCTGCTCAAAGTGCGCAATTGCCTTATCCAGCTGCGATGTAGACGCCATAGTTGTATTC
>JABDRA010000376.1 GCA_013041995.1 Anderseniella sp.
ATGCAAGCCAGTCCATGCGCCTGACCACGCGCCTCATGCAGTTGGCATCATGGCTGCTGCTGCAGCGCGCGGTCAGTTCCGGTGAAATCACCCGTGATGATGCAGATCATGAAAAGAGCCGTATTTCGCTGGACGAGATCGGGGAAGGGCAACCGCTCGCCGGTGCCGATGTCCTGCCGGATGCTCTTAAAGGGCTTGTCAGCCGGTCTCTGCGCCTGCATGAGCGCATTGTGACGCTTGATGTGATGATTGCCGAACGTGATGAAACACTGCTCGGTGGTGAAGCCGCAAATGAAGTGAACACACACCTTGATCAGTTGCAGAAAGCGTTCAACGCGCGCCGCAGCTAGCCTGAGCACCTGATAACCCTGATCCGGCGCCGTACGACTTCCCCCCGCAAGACCAGAATTGCCTGATTCCTCAATTTGAACGCAAGAAGCCCGACTGCCTGGCAGCCGGGCTCAATCATGTTCGACGCTGCCTGCAGCTAACTACAGGAACATGGGGTCAAGTGAACCCATCAACCTGATCGGGCTAATTCTTGAGGAAGCCGAACTTCTCGTTGAAGCGGCTGACGCGGCCACCACGATCAACCAGGTTCTGGTTGCCGCCGGTCCAGGCCGGGTGGGTGGCGGGATCAATGTCCAGCTGAAGGGTGTCACCTTCCTTGCCCCATGTTGAACGGGTCTGGAAAGATGAGCCATCAGTGTTGGTCACTGTGATCATGTGATAGTCAGGGTGAATGTCTTTTTTCATCGAAGGTATCTTTCAAACAAACCGGCGCGCCCGATCCGATAACCGGCTTTGGCGACAACCTGGAGAGAAACTGAAATCCGGCGTGGTCTATACATGAGCAAAGCCTTTAGCGCAACCATTGCCGGGCTTCCGGCTGTCTGAAACCCGATTGCGAAATTTCCAGGGTGTCGCACCCGGCCACATAAGCGCCTGTTTGCCGGGTCAAGCATGGCATAGATAGATCAGCATGAGTTTCGGTTGCCACAACAAAAACCATAAACAGGTTCGCTTCTGAAGCGTAGGAACACTTTATGGGTTCAACTGAACCCATGTTGCTCTAATGTGGCGCGCGTGAATATGGATTTGAGGATTGAAGACGTTGACAGTTGATACGGGCCGGGCAGGGCCGCAGGATATTCAATCACGCGCTGGTGTGTCTAATGCCACCGAAGCCAAACCGGCAATTGAAACCGATGAGCCCGGCAGACGGCCGAAAGCTGCAAGTCTCAGACCGTTGTCACGGCTGCTGCCGTTCCTGTTTCGCTACCGGGCCCAGATCGGTGTAGCAGTTCTGTTTCTGATCCTGGCTGCCGCATCGACGCTGGTTGTGCCGGTTGCGGTGCGCCGGGTCATCGACAATGGTTTTTCGGGCGAGAACGCAGCCTTTGTAGATCAGTATTTTTCGGTCATGATGTTTGTTGTGGCGGTTCTGGCGGTGTCGTCTGCAGGGCGCTATTACTTCGTTACCTGGATCGGCGAACGTGTTGTGGCGGATTTGCGCGATGCGGTGTTTTCGCATTTGTTGAAGTTATCCCCTTCGTTTTATGACACTGCCCAATCGGGCGAAGTACTGGCACGCCTGACGGCGGACACGACGCAGGTGAAAAATGTGTTCGGGTCGACGGTTTCCGTTGCCCTGCGCAACATCGTCATGCTGATCGGGGCAATAGCCATGCTGATGGCCACCAGCCTGAAACTGTCCGGTATGGTGTTGTTGGTGATCCCGTTGATTGTGCTGCCCATGGTGTTTTTCGGACGCAAGGTGCGCAAACTGTCGCGCCATGCGCAGGACACGCTTGCCAGTTCGGCAGCACTCGCCCAGGAATCCCTGTACTCGGTGCAGGCCGTACAGGCATTCGGCCAGGAACCACGAATTGGCAAGACCTTTAACGCGGCAACCCATGAGGCATTTGCTGCCGCAGCCGCACGCGCAAGGGGACGGGCGTTCCTGACGGCGGCCATTATCTTCCTGGCCTTCGGGGCCATCATCGGCATCTTGTGGTATGGTGCCCAGGAGGTGCTGTCCGGTGACATGACACCAGGTACGCTGGGACAGTTTCTGCTGTATGCAGCATTTGCCGCCGGCGCCATGGGATCGCTGTCGGAAGTGTGGGGAGAACTGCAGTTGGCGGCCGGGGCGGCTGAACGCCTTTCGGAGTTGCTGGATACAGAGCCCGGTATCGCTGATCCAGCAATGCCGGTGGCGTTACCGTCGCCGGCGCAGGGGGCCGTGGCATTTGACAAGGTCAAGTTCGCCTATCCGTCGCGGCCAGATGATCAGGTGTTGAAGGGGTTGAGTTTTTCCGTAAATCCCGGAGAAACGGTAGCCATAGTCGGGCCGTCCGGTGCCGGCAAGTCTACCCTGTTTGCGCTGATCTTGCGATTTTACGACCCGCAGTCGGGTACCGTGCGGCTGGACGGTGTTAACGTTGCCGATGCCGCGCTTGAAGACTTGCGCGGGGCGATTTCACTGGTGCCGCAGGACACCGTGATTTTTTCGGCCAGTGTGCTCGAGAATATACGGTTTTCCAGGCCGTCGGCCAGCGATGAAGAGGTCATGCAGGCTGCGAAGCTGGCCCGGGTCGATGAGTTCGCCGTGCGGTTGTCGCAAGGATTTGAAACCCAGGTCGGTGAGCGCGGAGTGACCCTGTCTGGCGGGCAACGCCAGCGAGTGGCGATTGCCCGGGCGGTACTGCGCGATACGTCACTGCTGTTGCTGGATGAAGCCACCAGCGCCCTTGATGCCGAGAGCGAGCAGTATGTACAGGCCGCCTTTGAAGACCTCATGCAACACCGTACCACGCTGGTCATCGCCCACCGGCTCGCAACGGTTCGCAATGCCGACCGGATTGTTGTGCTGGATGACGGGTGTGTTGCCGCGGAAGGCAGCCATGCCCAGTTGATGAAGAAGGGCGGGCTCTATGCCCGGCTCGCCAAGCTGCAGTTCAATGACTAAAGCTTGAATCAGACCTTGTCGGCGAACCTGAGGCGAAAACGGAAGTTGCCCGGGTTTATCGAGCTTTGCAACCGATTCACATCCGGAACAATACCCGCCGCATTGCAGCCAAACCGGTTGCAGAATTTCGATGATTCGGAGGCGGTTCGATTGTCCGTTAACTGGATAATTTACGTGGCGTGACAAAGTTGCAGGACCGGGATATTATCGTGACCACTGACGAAAAACGGCAAATTCGGTTTTGTGGAAACCGGAAAGGCCGAACTGGAGGAATCCGAATTGACAATCAGTAAAAGCATTTCAGTGTTGCTGGCCGGTATTGCCGGATTGATGATGATGAGTACCGCGTCCCATGCAGCGCCTGTCGGAGGACAACAGGTCCTTGGGGCCATGACATTCAGCGGCGGACCTTTAGTGGTGCCGGTCGCCAAGAAGAAAAAGCGGGTCAGAAGATCTCGTAGAAGGGGGCGGGGATTCAATCATTTCCGCAATGGTTTCTATTATTCGCAGCCGTTCTGGAACTACGGAGACTTTTACGAAGACGATTACGATTTCTATGACGATGATGATGACGAGCCGGATTATGCCGGGGGCGGAGATCGCCATGAAGAATGGTGTCGCAGGAAATACCGCTCATACAAGGTCCGCACCGACACGTGGACCGACTTTGACGGCAATACGCGGCAGTGCAACAGCCCGTTTAACTGATCTGTTTTAGCTAGCGTAAGTCCAGAAGGCAGGCTCTCGCAGCCTGCCTTTTTATCTCGTAGTGAGCTTCAGCTCGATGCGGCGATTGCGGGTTTTGGCATCTTCGGATGTTCCCGGGTCTATGGGCTGGAACTCGCCAAAGCCGGCAGCCACCAGATGCTGCGGTGGAATACCCTGTTCGGCAAGTTCTTCCACCACGGCAATCGCACGCGCTGATGACAGCACCCAGTTGGACGGGAACAATGGCGTTGCAATCGGG